>JBAXGS010000008.1:0-12339 GCA_037139275.1 bacterium
ACATCCCTGGAATCTTCACCACAGTCCCGGCGGATCATCAGCAGGCTCTGCTGCCGCTGTTGCTGCAGGGCTTGTCCCATGGGCTTTGGGAACAGAAACTGGTGGATCGGTACGTCAACCGGCATCGTTCTGTGGACTTACAGGCCTCTATCCTACGTATGGGAGGTTTTCTCGCTACGGGCTTATAGCATTCTGCTCTTCATTTGACCAAGCTGGTCCACTCACTAAAACCGTATATGACAATGCGCTTCTTGCATCTATTATGTCTGGTGCTGACCGCCATGATGCGTCAACACTCAGCGAAGGCCCTCAGGACTTTACCCGTAACTTAACTGGCAAACTACCGGCTGGCATTCGAATTGGCGTTCTCAAAGATTCTCTAGAATCTGAAGGGGTTGATGCAACGGTCAAAGCATCATTTCAAAATGCGGTCAAATCACTAGAAAAAATGGGTGCTCACATTGAATATGTTTCAGTACCAAGTTTAAAATATGGCATTGCAGTATATTTTGTGCTCAGCCGCGCTGAAGCTGCTTCTAATCTTTCACGCTATGATGGCACCCTCTACGGAGCCCGCCATGATAGCCCCACACTACGCGACATGTATCTCCACACACGACATGATGCTCTCGGCAAAGAAATTCAGCGCCGCATCCTCATGGGAAACTTTGTACTCTCATCAGGGTATAAAGATGCGTACTATAAACGTGCTCAACTGGTGCGTGATATGATCCGCAGTGATTATGAAGAAGCGTTCAAATCGGTAGACCTCATTATCAGTCCTACCGCCTCGACACTTCCTTTCACTCTTGGTGAAGCGCAACAAGATCCCCTTGCTATGTATATGGCAGATTATTTCACAGTTCCCAACTGTATTACCGGGCTTCCTGCTCTGTCTATTCCTTGTGGGTATACCGCAGATGATCTCCCTATTGGATTTCAATTTATGGGGCCACGTTTGTCAGAAGATCTTTTGTATCAAGTTGCCTACGCATTTGAGCAAGCCCATGAGTATCACACACACTTTCCTCGCGCATTTACGGAGTAACCATGAGCTCATTTTGGCATGAATCCATTGCATTTGGATCACTCAAAGTTCCTCGCGTTATGGCAGCACCACTTGATGGAGTAACCGATTCTCCATTGCGGCAACTGATTCGTCGTTTTTCAACAACCGAATTACTGTATACCGAAATGCGTCATATTGCGTGTGTAGCAAACTCACGGGTACCAACCCTCTTTTCATATCAAGCATGCGAACAACCACTTGCATACCAAATTTCTGCTAACAATACCCGCTGGATTGCAGAAGCGGTTGAAGCAATTGTGAGCCATGGTTTTGTGATGCTCAACCTCAACATGGGATGCCCAGCACCGCAAGTTATTCGTTCTGGCTCAGGCTCGGCGCTCATGAATAATATTCCGCTCTATAAAGAGATTGTGACAAGCATTCAAAAAGCAATCAATGGCCGTATTCCCTTTACCATAAAAATACGTGCAGGCTTCAAGCACACGAATGCAGTTGAGATTGCTCAAATTGCGCAAGATCTTGGCGTTGAAGGATTAATTATTCATCCACGCCTCCAAAATGGTGGATTTACTTCTCCACTTGATTACGATACCACTGCTGCCGTAAAAAAAGCGGTTTCTATACCGGTAATCTTCTCAGGCAACATTAATAACTACCAACGCATGGTCAAAGTGCACGAACGAACCGGTGTTGATGGATTTATGATTGGAAGAGCACTCTGGGGCTGCCCTTGGAAGATGCATGAAATTATGGAAGAAGCGGCTGGCAGAAAATTTGTTATCCCTATTGTTGAAATGGTACGACTGGCACGTATGCACCTTGACCTCAACCTTGCACTCTATGGCCCTCGCGGAGTAAACCCATTTAAAAAACAATTACCGCAATATATCAGAGGCGTAGAAGGCGCTTCACAAATTCGCTCACATCTTGTTCGTCTTCAAACAGCAGAAGAAATGGCTAGCGCCCTTGATAATCTGATTGTTTCATGTTAAAAATAACCGCTCAACAACAGGCGCCCGTAGCTCAATTGGATAGAGTACCGGACTTCGAATCCGTTGGTTGCAGGTTCGAGTCCTGCCGGGCGCACCAAAATCATATATTTTACCTGTTCAATTGTTGTATATACGCTTGATGTCTTACATACTCGGGTGCCTATAGCTCAGTTGGATAGAGCGAGCGATTCCTAATCGCTAGGCCGCAGGTTCGAATCCTGTTAGGCACACCATCTTATACTCTCTTTCATAAAGCCACCATCCCATTTCCGTATCAAAAGATGACAAGCCCGTAATAGTTGCGTATAGTTATAGACGCATAAAAACCGTTTATCGCACAATCATAGCACAGGACAATTTACTTCTATGAGTCAATCCCTGCTCCTAATCATCATAATCAATCTTTTGCTCGGGGCCACCACTCTCATTGCGACTCTCTACTGCATCATGCTCTATAAAAAAGTCAGAGCCTTGAAGCGAATAAACGCGCTCTATAAAAATAACCGCAATAATCCTCTCCCCGCGCCCCTTGATCACCCAATCATGAAATACAGTGATTACAAAAAAGAGTTTGGCTCACGTTCCCGTGATATCGCACTTATTATTCCCTCAAAGCAAGACGATATCATTGAAATCATAACTGAGTTCACCGAAACTATGCGTGAAAATGGCTCTTTCATATACCACTTCACCAACTACTGGGGTGTTGCGGACCAAAAAGAAACACAGCGGATTATTACCGAAGTTATGCAAAATAATTACCATGGCGTGCTGACCGTTGGAGCAACCCTCACTAAACTCGCTAAAAACATCAGCATTACTCACAATAAATCAACCCCTATCGTTTTCACGCAGGTAAGCCAAGCGGCCTGGCAAAGAGAACAATATAAAACAAAAGTCACGCATATGACCGGAGTCACTTTATACGACAATTGGCGCTATCGACTTAAAATGTATATCTATATTAAACCATTTATGCGCTCAGTCCTTATTCCCATAACCAACCCGTCTCTTCATGAGTCAGTCGCAGCTATGACCGATATCTTACGCAGCTACGGTGTCAATGCGCATGCCATTCCCACTCATAGCGGCGATGATATTGTACAGACTCTTTCACTCTATGTAGATGAGGTAGATAGCCTCATACTACCGCGCGATATCTTGCCGGCAGAAGTAGTAAGCAAAATTGCAAAAAAGTGCTCTGAAAGCAAAATTACCTTTTTTAGCCCGTTTCTTAAAGATGTTCATTTAGGAGCAGCTATCACCATGAACGTTGTAGACGAACACTTTGGGATGCATGCAGCCCATCAAATGCTTACCATCCTTGAAGATAACACAGTCCCCTCAGTAGTTCCTCTTATTAATATTGGAGAAAACCATCCGTATGAAATGCATTTCAATCAAATTGCCATGCAAGCTCAAGGGCTTGATACCGATCGCATAACTACGTTTGCACTACAATTTGGCAGCAAGCTGCATACCTCGCTCGAACAATATATAGAATAAGGCTTTCAAATGAATGAACTTTTCTTATATCTTCATATTCTTCCTATCATCATGCTGCTTATACTCATTATTCTGTATGCAAAGATAAAAAAACTCCAGGCCACGCGTCGCTACCTTCACGACAAACGTAAGCGTCTTGTTATTGCCATAATGATTCCTAGCACCATTCAAGTGGTACAAGAAGTGCTCAGGCCACTCATTGCCCACATAAAAAAATATGCTTCATTCGAATTTGAAAGTATTGAATGCATTCACAACCTTAATCGGGACCAAGCTGAAGAATGGGCTCATTTCATTAGTGAAAGCAAAGTCGACCTCATTCTCTCACTGGGCAAACTCTCCACTGAAGTCATGTATAACACTATGAAAACATGCCATGCAAAAATACCCATGATTTCTGTAGGAAGCCCTTTAGGCCACAACGATATCCCGTTTGAAACTATGCAAAAATACACCCAGATTACCGGCGTAGTCACACAAATGGACTGGCCTGCAAAAATAAATCTCTTAAAAAAGATACTTCCGCATATCAAAAACGTTCTGATCGTCTTTAGATCGATTGATGAAATCTCTCACAGTAACTTAAAAGAAAAAAATCTCATAACTACCTCATTGCGTAAATATCATATTGCATGGAAAATGCATCACGTACCCACTATCGAAAAAAGTACTGACTTTACCGCTCAATTACTCGATAATATCGATATTGTCATTCTCTCGCGAAGCAGCGAAATCCTCAAATTTGCCTCTCGCATTGCCCTGGAAGCACAAAAGTTTAATATTCCAGTTCTTTCCCCTGATATAACCTGCCCTGATGTCTTTCTCGGGATCTCAGAATGCCCTGAACGCGCAATTGGGCTGCAGAGCGCCAAATATGCTATTGAGATTTTGGAAGATAACATGTGCGCAAACAGCCTCCCCTTAAAAGAAATAAAGGACCGAGAAAAAATCGTTCTGTACCCCCATAACACCTCACCAATGATAGCCACTACTGCGATTGGTAATCTCTTAACGCAAAGCAATATTATTAACCTCAGCATAAGAGAGAGCGGAGAATAACCATTCTCTCAAAAACGCGCCTTGATTTAGAGGCATTTTATCGGTAAAATGCTTGAACTCACTCATAATTTTAACGTTTTAAAGGAGCGTACCTATGTCAGAAACGTATAACCCAAGTAATCGGAAGCGTAAAAATAAACATGGCTTTCGTAAACGCATGGCTACTCGCCACGGGAGATTGATTATTAATCGTCGTCGAGCAAAAGGTCGTAAGCGCTTATCAACATAATGCCTCACGAAAAAGACTCATTAAAAAGCGGGAATGCAACATTCCAGCTTTTTCTCTAAATACACTACCTTCACCCAAAAGGCTTTCATGCGATTTAGTAAACTCTTTAAACTGTCGAGCGCTCGCCTGAGCATTGCATTCACGCAAGCACAGCGCGTGGGAAGTATTCCCGGCATCAAACTTATGCATGTAGCTCAAAGTACAGAAAATCGTTTTGTTATTGCGCTTACCAAGCAGATTAAAGGGAGCGTAAAGCGAAATAAGGTGCGCCGTAGAATCAAAGCAGCATTAACTCTTATTCTCAAGCACCATAAAACATTGCCAGGCGGCATATGGCTTTGTGTTGCCTATGAGGCAGCACCACAAATCACCATGAATACTTTTTACTGTTTTTTGAAAGCACATCTATGCAAAGCAAGCACATCCACTCACTAGCCGGTGCAATTTTTGTTGGCATCATGCGCTTTATGCGCCCCTTGCTTGGCCCCGATGGTATGTGTATTTTTGCTCCCTACACTTGCACATTGTTTGCAGCAGATCAACTTAACCACAAACCTCTCGGCAAAGCCTTACTCCTCATACTGTGGCGACTGCTCCGCTGCAATCCCATCAATGGATTGCTCTTCTGGTGGTACAATCCGCCCAACCGTTACTGATACAAATCGGTCTGCAGAAATATACTCACGGGCATACTCATTCACTTCTTTAAGTGATACTTCATACGCATATCGCAACGCTTTATCGTAATACTCATATCCTATACCCAAAATTTCTATATTCGCAAACAAAGAGGCAAGCGAGCGGACATCGGCAGCAGCATCAATCATTTCTTTGCAATACATCTGCCGCGCTGCAGCAAGCTCATCCTCAATAAATCCGTCACGACGCATTTCATCAACAAGCGCATAAATTCCTTCTTTAGCAAATGCCACTTTTTCAGGGCTCACCATTGCAGAAATATAATCAAAGCCATCTTCTTGATGTATATCTGCACCCCAAGCTCCTGAAGCAGTATAAAATAAGCCAGTTTGCTCCCTCAGCATAAATAAGCGAGATCCAAGCGAGTTAAAACTCATATGACTTAAGAGATCAAGCATAATATGCGCTGGCTCATACAGCGAAACTGATGATCGTCTGCCGAGCATTAAAACCACTTGATCACGCATCATCGGCAATACTACATCACTTTTCTCTGGCACTTGTATCTCAGGGTACACAGGAGCCACATAATGACTTGAGCTCCATTGAGAGACAAGCTGGACCACTAAGTGCTCAATAAAGGTTGGCTCCGCATCACCTGCCACAGAAAGCACCATATGAGACGGCCGCGCATACACACTATGCAATCGTATAATGTCATCCAGCGTCAACGCCTTTAAATAAGCAATCGCATCATCAAATGACCACCCATACGGATGCTTATAGTAAATTGCTTGTTTTAATGTACGCATTGCAAGCGAACTTGCAGAATCTTTTTTCTGTATATAAGAGTGAACAAAAATCGCACGAATCTTTTCAAATGCTTCTTTGGTAAATGCAGGCTCCATAAGAATGCTCAATGCGTGTTTAAGCATAGGAGTAAAACTATTTGTTCCCACTAATAATGACATGCCACGTCCACTATATGCATATTGTGCTCCATGAATATCAAATAATTCAACCAGTTGCTGCTTGCTCATACCAGCACCACCTTCTATAAGGAGTGCCATCATAACATCAACACCGAGCCCTTCCAGTGCACGGGCAATATATGCCGCATCTTTAAAAAGAAGTGCTACGCTCACTAACGGTAAACTGCGATCGGTGTATGAAATAATAGTCATCTCACCCGCGATTTGACGCGCAACACGAGTAGGTTGAGGAAACAAAAATGCCAGTGGTTTTGCTGCCGGCAGAGTATGTACAAATACTGGTTCAGCAAGTGGCTCTGTTCTTTGATGACGCTGCAATAAGTACGCATAATATTCTTCTTCTTTTTCTTGCTCGGCATGCCATACCTCTTGTGCATTATCAATCAATGGCGAAATAACGACACTACACATATCACGGGGCTGCAACCATTCTTGGGCATACATATTCAGCTGCTGAGTAGTCAATACAACATACGCATTAGCTTCATGAAAAAAAGCAAACTCATCACGGGTCAAAAAGTATGACTCAAGCCAATGATATACAAAATCAGTAAGGTTATGTAAGGCAAGCATATGCTGCCGTTGACGATTTTTAACCATTTTATAGAGCTCAAGATCACTACAGCCAGACTCAATAAGTACACTCATTTGCTGTTTAACTGCAGCGATGCATGCATCGCGCTTTCCTATATGTGGCTCAACCGTAATAAAAAAAATACCAGCATCAAGCATATGTTCTGCGCACACACGCACTGATGTTGCAATTTGCAGCTCATCAACAAGTACTCTATACAATCTACTGTCACGGCCACCACCAAGCACATACTCTAATCCACTTACTACCAAGTGATCGTTGTTATTCATACCCGGAATACGCCAATACAAACCAATCTGCTCATCTTGCACATCTCGATACATAACAGTATGAGATATCTTTAACTGATTCTGGAGTGGAATAAATTCTGGTGTATGATCACTTCCTGTCGAAGTAACTCCGGCAAATGCTGCTTCAGCTTTTGCAAATGCATCATCACAATCTACATCTCCCACAATGCAAAGTACTGCACGTGTGGGATGATAATATTTATCATAAAACGCTTTGAGCCGCGCTCCTGACAACTCTGCTAAATCTTCTTTATACCCAATAATAGGATGATGATACGGATGATTGGCCGGGAACATAGTGGTAAATGCATGCTCAACCATGGCTGTCCAGTGATCATCTTTATACATACGGAGCTCTTGAATCACCGCCTTAACTTCAGACGCTAAATGCTGATCGCTGAATCGTGCGTTCTGCATGCAATCTGCCAAGATAGGTACAAAATGCTCCCAATTTTGAGAGTCAGTTTCAAAAAAGTAACTCGTCATATCATTGCTGGTAAACGCATTAAAATCAGCACCATATTTACGCGCAATACTATCAATATCACCTTCAGTCAATACATCAGTTCCTTTAAAAATCATATGCTCAAGCAAATGAGCAAGACCTCTTTCACCGGTTGTTTCAATTGCTGATCCAACATCATACCCAATTTGCACCAACACTTTTGGCGCATTTCGTTGCTGAAAAATCAACACTGTTAATCCATTTGGCAGAATTTTTTTCTTCACTTTTTCGGTAGCAAGCGGAATCACATCATGCAAAGGGAGCGAGCTAACCGCAATACTTGATACTGTTGATGACGATGATGCACTCTGCTCATGTGAGACAAGTGCCCCATCAGTTGAACCGATTTTGCGCCAAACGTTATTCCACAACTCATGAATACCAGAACAACATGCAGTATTTTGTAGCCACCGCGTTGCCAGCAGATACACAGCATACATACCAGCCAATAAAAGTCCGCTAACCACGCACTGAACGCCTACTCCATATGCACTGCCGTACCAATACACAAGCACTTGCGTAAACCCACCAACCACAACCATTACTGCTAAATCTTTTTTATTATACATCGAAGACATCGTATCTACTCACCCTGTTGCTTGTTATTTATTATTTCGCGACACTCGCTACTTATTACAAGGCGCACACTGTACCACAAAACATATCTGCAAACTAATGGATTAGCTGAGATGCATACAAAATCAAACTGCAACGCATACAAAGACTGAGCACAATGTTAAAAATCTTCTCAATACCACTCAGCGCATGATACAGTCGGCGCTCTCTCATCATTGTCAAGGCGACATACTATGTATATATGTCTACTCATTGCATTCTTGTATCCTCTTACGCTTCAACCGGCAGCACTCACGCTCGACCGTGCACGCATACAAGGACTTGCTGAAAAACCATCCCTCAAAGCAAGTGCTCAAAACATTGCCGTAAGTGAATACAACGAATCCCATGAATACAGTAAACTGCTCCCCCAGCTCACCGTTTCGCACGCATCATTCCTGAGCAAAGAACTCTCTCTTGATGCCACACAGCATACTATAACACTCCAAGGATCCCAGCTCATTTTTAATGCAGCAGGACCTCAGCTTCAAGGCCGCATTGCAGCACTCTCTACACAGCAAGCAACCTACCAACACAAGGTGCAATGCAATGAATTACGTTACGCGCTTGCAACACAATTTTTACAAACATTCCTCTTGCAAGAAAAAAACACTCTGATGATTGCACTCCAAAAATACACACTCATCTATGCATGCACGACTCAGCGCCAGTATGCCCAAGGAATAAGTAATATACTTGCCTCTCTTGCTGCTCAAACAACGATTGCAGAAAACAATGCTGCCATTACCGAGTACAACAATGCAAAAAAGAGCTCTCAAAGCCTTCTTGCGCACCTTATGGGAACAAGCAAATCGTCACGCTTGAGCCGCACAAAACTCTCATTTTCTTTGACAAAACCAATACCCCCCCTGCAATCTGTGTCCTATTATATTGAATGCGCACTTCAGCATCGGCCTGAACTGCAAGAAAAAAAAGTTTCCCGCGATCAGTATGCACTGATTGCACGCTCGCACAGACTCAGCTATCTACCAACAATTTCCACGCAAGCAGCACTCAGTAAAACATTTGCTGGCGCACTGACCGAACAAGGAGCTACCACTTCTCTGAGCTTGACGCTTCAATGGAATTTTTTTGATGGCTTCCAACGAGTGCATGCTGCTCATGCAGCTGATGCACAAAAATTACGCACCTCATTTGAACAACAAGAATTACAAAGCCTTATTACACACCAGATCACTCAGACACATGCAACTATTACCGCGCTACAGAGAACACTCAAAGCAGCGCAAGCAGGCCATAAAGAACAATTAATACGCGTTAAGAATGTACAGCTCATGCTCTCACTTGGCACACTCTCACCCGTTGATTACGCAAAACAAATCGTAACGTATTGCGAATCTGCCCATGCAGTGAAAACAAAAATTATTGCACTACATACACAATGGCAAACATTAGCCTATTATTGTGGATATCCACCAACAGGAGTACTCAATGAACTATAAACGCACTACTCTGAGCATCATCGCCATATGTCTCTGTATTCTTGGATGGTATGCTTTTAATCGAATTATGCACCGCACTACTCACCCCCAAAATCCATTTACCACCGACGTAGTAGTACAAAAAACTATTCGGCATACCGTTCACACCACCGGTATTCTCAAAATAAAAGACTCCATTCGAGTGGGCAGTCTTGTTGCAGGTTTGATTAAAGAAATTTTTGTTGAAGAGAATGATGTTGTTAAAAAAGGCCAGCTACTCGCACTCATTGACCATGGGCGCAGCGATACCAGTATTCGTGAGGCTGAAGGAAAACTACTGCAAGCACAATCACTCCACACATATACAAGCGCACTATTTGCGCGAGAAAAAGAACTCTTTGCAGAAGGCCTCCGCTCAGCACAAGAATTTGAAAGCATCACTCATCAATATAATACCAGTGCGGGCAACCTTATGATTGCGCAAGCGCAGCGTGATGCTACCACATTAGAATTTGAAAACACTCATATTAGAGCACCTGAAGATGGAATAATAATAGCAATCGGCATCAAAAAAGGAGTTCGCATTACAACAGATCTTGATGCAACGGTATTATTTGAGATTGCAAAAGACATCACAAAAATGGAAGCTGAACTTAATTTAGAAGAAAGCGCAGCCGGCCATATTAAACGAGGTCAAAAAGTTGTATTTAGCGTAGACAACCATCCTCATAAAACATTTAAAACTACTATTCGTAGCGTCAGCTATGCCCCTTATAAAACAAGTACAGGCTTAGTCTATCGCGCAACAGTCGATATTGATAATAAAGCAGAACTATTACGTCCTGGCATGACGCTTCACGCAACCATAAAAGTTGCCAAGAAAAAAAACATACCGGCCATTCAGCAAAGTTCTTTGTATGTCGACCCTGCGGCGCTGACAACACATGCAAAAAAACTCAATTACCAACTCAACCCACTTCCCCCAACTCTCAAAAAAGCTCATACCAATGATCAAACACGCACGATTAAATATGTGTGGGTACTAGAAGGAACTACAGTAGCGGAAAAACCGGTAGAAACAGGAATTTATGATGATCAATTTATTGAAATAACACAAGGTCTTGAACAAGCAAAACACTATATTTGTGATGTCTGCGACCCTAATCTTATGGATGCACACTATAAAAAAATATTTAAAGGAGCACTCTAGAATCATGACGTACATGCTACCATTTCTTATTACCACTGCATTCACCACTATTACACGCAATAAAAGCAGGTCACTGCTCACTATCCTCAGCATCATTATTGGAATTGCCACCGTCATTGCAACACTTGCAATTGGCCGCGGAGCACAAGAAAAAATTCGATCCCGTATTGCCAGCATGGGAAACAATGTTCTTTCGCTCTATGCAGGCAACACCAATCTCACACACACATCACACACAAAATCGATTACAAAACTCACCTTGCGGGATGTAGAATTTTTTAAAACACTAGATCCTGCAATTATGTATGTGGGGGGATTATCCCGGTATAAAGATGTAACACTAAGTTATTATAAAAAATCTACCTCAGCACCTTTAACAGGCACGCAACCTAATGTGTTGCGCATTACTAATCGAACCCTCTTGGCAGGCAGAAACTACCAAGCATCAGATATATACAACAAAGCATCGGTCATTATTTTAGGATCAAAAACTGCTGAAGCATTATTTGGCTCTAATGACCCAATCGGAAAAATTGTTCGGGTTGAAAACTACCCATTCACCGTCATCGGAGTTCTGAATCCTATCGAAAATCATTCCACGTTCTATGACAACAATAACGAAGTCTACATGCCTCTTACTACCGCAAAACGGCTTGCTGGAAATGGCCTTAATGATTACATACAAAACATTATTTTTTCCCTAACACCAGACGCCGATACCAGCTCAATTGAACGATTAATCAAGCGCATATTACGAGCACGCCACCAGCTTACTCCGGGGACCCCCGATGATTTCACCATCTGGAATCAATCCAGCATGATGGTTGCCGCAGAAGAATCTTCAAGCACTTTTAATCTCTTTCTCTTGATTGTTGCATCGCTTTCACTGCTCGTTGGCGGGCTGGGAGTAAGTAATATTATGCTGGTTACCGTCACTGAGCGAACGCAAGAAATTGGTATTCGCATGGCACTGGGAGCATCCCCTTTTCTTATCCTCATGCAATTTATACTGGAAGCCACCATACTATGTAGTATCGGAGGCTGCACAGGTGCACTCCTTGGCATCACCACGCCGTACATACTTGCAAGCGTTCTAAAATGGCCTATTCTCGTCACGCCGTTCTCAGTCTGCATGAGCATTCTTATGACAACACTTATTGGACTCTTTTTTGGATTTCTTCCCGCTCGTCGTGCTGCGCGTCATGCGCCCGCGATTCGCGCACGCGCCGCGCCAT
>JBAXGS010000009.1:0-11691 GCA_037139275.1 bacterium
CGGCGGACAGCCGTCTAGCCTTTGCTGGCCTGCCAGCCATAGCTTTTAGCGACGGATATTGGAATGTTTTTAGAAAGTCCAGCCTACGTCAAGACTTCGGCGGACAGCCGTCTAGCCTTTGCTGGCCTGCCAGCCATAGCTTTTAGCGACGGCTGGGAATTGCAATAGCGGAATTCCTTTGTTATGATCATTGCCCGCGTGAAAACCGCTGTTGGTTCAACGCTTTTTACTAGTATCATCTTTAACCGGTGCCTGAGGTTCTCCTCAGCCCTACTCGAATCGAAACTGCAATTATGCGAAAAAACATTATTGACGCAAAAGCGACTCAACTTCTTAATGAAGAGCTTATTCAAGATCAATTTTCATTAAGCACTGCGCAAGAAACATCATTAAACAACTTGTACCAAGAGCATGGCGCAGTATTTGCGCAAGGCCAGCTATTTACCGGGAAAGTTCTCAGTAGAAGCAGTAATGGTGTTGTTGTTGACGTGGCGTTCAAGTCGTACGGAACAATCCCAAACAATGAATTTAACTCTCAAGAGCTTGCATCACTTGTCGATGGCGCAACCATTGAAGTGCTTGTAGACCGTCTTGAAGACGAACATGGCTCAGTTGTTTTGTCATACCAAAAAGCAAAATCAATGAAAGCATGGGATCGCATTGTTGATCTTGCAAAAGAAGACAAGCCAGTTTCAGGTATCGTACTGGGCAAGGTAAAAGGTGGATTGAACGTAGATATTGGTATCCCTGCATTCCTTCCTGGATCTCAAGTAGATGTACAACGGATCAATGATTTTGATCAATTCGTTGGCCAAGAAATCATCTGCAAAATCTTAAAAATTAACAAAAAGCGCGGCAACGTGATTATCTCTCGTCGTCGATTCCTTGAAAGTGAACGTCAAGCGAATAAGTCAAAAGTAATGACTAACATCGTTGAAGGACAAGTAATACAAGGTATTGCAAAAAATATCACTAACTACGGTGTATTCGTGGATATTGGTGGTGTTGACGGCTTGCTTCACATTACCGATATGTCATGGGGTCGCGTCAGCCATCCAAGCGAATTGATTAAGATTGGCGACAGCATCACCGTGAAAGTTATTGGCCTTGACCGTGAACATGAAAAAATCTCACTCGGCATCAAACAACTTTCAAGCAACCCATGGGATGAAGTTGAAAAACTCTATCCATTAAACAGTGTTTTGACTGGTAAGATTTCCAGCATTACTGAATATGGTCTGTTTGTAGAGATTGCTGCAGGAGTTGAAGGTCTTGTACATATTTCAGAAGTATCATGGACTGAGCGTATTACTAACTTGCACCGCCACTTCCAAGTAGGTAAAGAGGTACAAGTAGTTGTCATCACCCTTGATAAACAAAATCGTCGCATGTCTTTGAGCATCAAGCAATTGACTCAAGATCCATGGAAAACAATCACCGAAAAATATAAAGCGGGCGATCGTATTTCTGGCAAAGTAAGCAACGTCACCGATTTTGGTGTATTTGTTGAATTGTCTGATGGCATTGATGGCTTGGTTCACGTTTCTGACATCTCATGGACTGACCACATTTCACATCCTGGTGAATTGTACAAAAAAGGTGATTCTGTAGAAGCGGTCATTATTTCTATTGACAGCGAAAGCAAAAAAATCTCTTTGGGCATCAAACAACTTCATGAAGATCCATGGTCAGTTATTGAAACCTTATTCCCTGTTGGCACTACAACCGAAGGCGTTGTATCAAAACTCACCAGCTTTGGCGCATTTGTTCGTATGGGCAATGGCATTGAAGGTCTCATTCATAGTTCAGAATTGAACGATGGCGTGACCGTTAAGATTGGTGAAACCGTCAACTGTAAAGTGATCAAGGTAAATACCGAAGATCGCAAATTGGGTCTTTCGGTAAAAGCACTTGATCCAAATTACAATGCACAGCAAGGACAGCCTTCAGCAGAAAACACAGAACGTCGTAAGCAACAGCAAGAAGCAGCAACTGCTCGTAAAAAAGCAAGTGAAGCAAAGCCAGCTGTTACTTCTATGAAATCTGTATTGCAACAAGCGTTGCAAGAACATGCTGATCGTATCAAAGCGGATAAGGAATAATTGTTATGATGGAAAAAACATTTGCTCTTATTAAACCTGATGCAGTAGCAGCAGGTCATACCGGCGCAATTATTAGCTGCATTGAAAAAGCAGGCTTTACTATTGTTGGTATGAAGAAAATGCGTATGCCTCGTGCACAAGCAGAGATCTTTTATGGTGTTCATAAAAGTCGTCCATTTTTTGGCGAGCTTGTTGACTTTATTACCTCAGGCCCCGTAATTAAGCTTGCTCTTGAAAAAGAGAATGCTATTAGCGCATGGCGTGATTTAATGGGTGCAACAAATCCTGCTCAAGCGGCAGAAGGCACTATTCGCAAACAATTTGGAACAAGCATTGGCAACAATGCAACACACGGATCTGATGCGCCTGAAACGGCACAATTTGAACTGGTGTTATTTTTCCCTAAAATTGCGTAAGCAGTAACAGTAAAAAAAGAGTGGAGATGATTTATAAATCATCTCCACTCTTTTTTAGCAATCTATTCTCACCACTCAACTCATTCAGTACACTCATCTCCAGAAAACAGCTCTAAAAATTTACACTGCTTGAGGAATACCGCAATGATACTTCTTTCTCTCATTTTACTTCTCGGTATAAGTGCCACACCAGATTTACACAGCGCAACAGAAGACTCTAGTCAGTTAACTCGCGCTGCCCGGGCAATTGATACGCTTAATCAGAACTTTATAGTAAGCGACGGCCTATTAGCTTTTTCTCACTTCAATGAGGATGGCATCCGAATTCTAAGTCAAAACGCTGACAACAATGCTCAAGAAATCGCCCGAGCAATTTTAGATAAAAATATGCCTGGAATAGGGTCAGGAGACGGTTACTATCTTGCAATCAACGGCAATAATCATTCGGCAGGAGGATTCGGTCAATCTTGGACTACCTATCCAAAAACAGTCGCACAATTAAAAAAAATTAAAGAGACCGACCCTCATTCAACTACTGGCGATGGTGGCTCTGGATATGCCGAAGGTCATGCTGCCCCTATTTCGACGCCGACGCCTGAATTAATGGCTACCACTATTCCTCCGGCTATCCCGACCCCTACAACACTTCCTCAACCAGCCCCTTCTCATCCTGCCGCTGGCGCCACTTCTACAACCTCAGGCCACACACCTCCTCTCAACACTGCTTCTGGTGCTACTCCCGCCCCATCAGCAACGGTTCCTCCAGCTCATGCACATCATCAACCAACTCCAACTACCCCTCCCACTCAACCAATGGCCCCACAAGAAGCCCCTCTACCACAATCGAATACTGGACCACAACCAACGGTTCCGCCAACTCACCCCACACCAACGCCAGCTACCCCTCATACTACACAAACGGGCAACACCGGAGAAGCAACGGGAAGTCGTGCAACACTTCCTCAGCAGCCCAGTCAGCCCGTTGTCCAACCACCACTTACACCGCCCATACGAACACGCATTCCCTATACAAAAACACAAAAGGGAGCAATAGGCGGTGGTTTTTTAACAACGGCAGCTGGACTTGCATGGTTATTTACCCTCCTTGCTCAAAAAGAAAGTAGAGAGGACATAAAACTCTTTTGGGGGAAATTATTCTCTAAAAAAACAAGGGCTGCAGTCGCCACCAGAGCTGCACGTATTCGCTCAGAAATCAAGCGCCATGGCAATGAATCAATCGGTGCGCTGACTACTACGCTGGCAGGGCTGGGGCTCTTACTCTATGGGGGTCTTCCGCGCTATCAAAAACCAACTCATCCCCAGGCTCATGGCGCAGAAGGGACTAATTAATTCTTGACTTAGCCTACAATTATGGCACGCTACTCCGATTGCACTTTAGACCTTTGCGAACGGAAAACCATGTCACTACCAGTAATTGGATACGTATGCATATTGCTTTTTCTGAGTACCACTGCAGTCATCATATGGCGCCGACAACGCTTTCAAAAACCACCCCCTACTCAGCCATCACCCTCACCGATACATACTGCTACAAGTGCTCGATCAAAAACTGCAATCTCTATTGGCGTACTAACACCCTTACCCAATGAATCAGCACTTCTTCTGACACAAGGCCTCTCAAGCGCGTTACGGCTCAGCACCCATTACACCTATTCTGTCATTCCGTTTGCCGGCGACAACACACGCGTAACGCTTTTTGAACACGCAAAACAAGCTCTTGAACAATGCAACATCCTCATCACCTTTGGTGTTGCCTGCGCCAACGTAGCAAACGAAGCATATATGCTCTCTGCAGCCATTCCTCTTATTAATCTGGGCTTGCGGCAGACACAGCTTATGCGCATCACCCCAGGACACGCATTCACCATCGTTACTGAATACGATTATGATGCACAAGTACGTCTCTTTAGAAAACTCAAACCAAGCGCTCGCAGTATCTGCATTCTCTACCGCCGCCATAGCGAGCAAAGTGCCCAAGAGGCAGCTCAGCTCACCGCAGCGTTTCAACGAGCTGGCCTCACGGTTAACACCCATGTACTTATCCATGCAACACACATTGATAACCAGCTCAGTGCGCTCCATAAAACCTATGATTCTCTCTTTATTATGCCTCACACCGTCACTGCCCAGAACCTGCCAGAGCTCATTACATACTGCGCTGCAAAAAACATTACCCTCTGCAGCCAAGAGCGCGACTTAGTAACACTGGGCACACACTTGGGGTTTGCCGAACATGAACGAGAATTAGGACTGTTTACCGGGCACCTCATTCGTGATTTTTTTGAAGGTAAAAAAAATCTCACCGCCGGCAGCATACTCACACACTCACCCGTATACCGCTGCAGTATTAACAAAACTAAATACGACTATAAAAACAGCGTATTAACACCCGAAGACAGCGTACTGCTTGAACAGTTACTCCTTATTAATCAGCCAACAATGCCTCTCAAAAAATACGCCCTCCATTCCCCCATACAGTAACAAGCGAGAACTCCCCTCATGCCAACAATACAAGAAACAAACCCGCTTAAACTGTCTCGCGGCAATCTCACTCCCACCACAACCGAGCAAGAAATTACCCTTGCCGTGTGCGCACAGCAAAACAACAACTCTCATGCCCACTATATTCGTCGGCTCGTACAAGCATGTGCTGCTGAACATATTACCTGCACGGTTATTCCTCTTTACACTCATCATACTGAGCAGATAACAACAGCTTTAGAGCATCAACCACTTACCGCTATTCTATGCCTTGATAATACCTATGCACAGAATATTCTTACTGCCCGAGCAAAATTACACAGTAGTGCGCCGCTCATCTTTGCTGACCTTTGCCTTCCCGCTACGTTGCCAACTCCTCTTCCCCCTAAATGTATGGCAGTGTCGGTATCAATGACGCACTTTGTACCAGAAATGTGTCATCTTATTACGCATATGCCCTCAATCAAAAAAATTGTACTGGTATATGATGAATATGACGAACCACTGTGCACACTCTTGCCTGATATGCATGCCTGGCTTATTGCGCGTAATTATGCGGTACACACCACGGTTCGCAAACCCACCATAACACGGCACGATGTCATAGATTATGCACAATATGACCTGATGATTTTTTTGTGTCGACGAGCCCCTGACGATTACTTGCAACGCCTCGCATTAATCTGCAAAGAACAAAAAACGCTCCTCTATGTAGCAGACTCCACTGCTCTTACTACTGGAGCGCTCTTTACTTTTGGCCCAAATATCACCCACATGGTCCAAGAAACAATTGATGCATTACTCAAATACAAACTCACCAACACTCTGCACAGTTCAGTTACCATCCCGTATCAATGCGCAGTAAATACCTATGAGCTTGCTGCCTATGAACCGTATCATGCAGAGCTCGAATCATTTCTTGATCTTGCACGCATCACGACAATTATAAATCCCACAACTGCAGATAAAGTTGCTGCGTATTTACAGCTCGAACTCATTCCACTGGAATAAACTGTTGCACAAAAGAACTGCAAAACGTGATAGTACTGCACACCAGTTTTTACTCATGTTTGAAAGATTCTATGAAAATCATACAAAAACTCTTCATCGGCGTGCTCTGCTGCACACTGTTTAAAACACTCTCTCCCCTTATTTGCATCTCACACGGCTCATTTGGCAGTGAAAGCTCATGGTTTAGGCCAGGAGGAATGTTTTATGAAGCGGTAAAAAAAGAAGCGCTTACGCGAGGCGAACCAGTAACTCCCTGGATATGGTCAGGTGGAGTAAGTGAACAAAATATTATTGAAGCAGCCGGAACGCTGGTGGAATATATATTACAGCTTCCTCCACAGACACCCATCTCATTCATCGCGCATAGCAATGGAGGAAATGTCTGCGCATATGCCACTATGATTCTTGCTAGTCTCTATGCATCACCACAGCAAACAAGTACGTTTGAAACAGATGCAAACAACATGCTAAAAGATCAAGAGCGCCCCACAGAAACATTACCGCATCCTGCAAGTCTGCTTGATGACGAAGAAACGGACGAAGCAATTCCACCGCTTCTACGCTTTCCTTTTCTGCATCAAAAACTAACCAAACATCGCACCTATCGCTATGAAATGCATCCACAAACAGAACAAGTGCTGCAGACCACTCTTAAGCGAGTGCGGGGAATAATGCAACACAGCGTGCGCCTTCACCGTGCACCCAACAGTTATCCAATATCACTACTATGCTCCATGGGAACACCTATAGATAGTACACGTTTTGATATTGATATGCGCATCGTCAGACAAGCTATTAATATTTACTCACCAGCCGATGTCATTCAGTCACTGGTAGGAAAACAACTCATTCCTCAGCATGAGCGACGAGCAAACGTGCAAGCACGCATTCACGATATCACTTTGCATCCTCAGCCCATAGATCCATGCCATAAAAAAGTGCACCACGTCACTATTGGAAAATGGATTCTGCACCTCCCCGACTTGCTTGCTGACACCAATGAAAATGCCGCTCCGTATCAACTACACAGCGGCATCATAACGTTTTTTCCAGACAAAGAACCTGAAATTACTCGTACATCTTATTCAGAACTCTCAGCATCACTTACGGCAATGGAACTTGAATCAAGCTCTTGCGAAGAAGAAGATGTAGACGATGAATGCGCAGATGATGAGTGGTGCATTTTTTGAGCTTCATCATTGCGTATCGAATGAGGATACGCATGCTTCATCTGATCCAATGTACCATTTACAAATCGGTATGCATCACGTTCAGAAAATGTTTTTGATAACTCAACAGCTTCATTGATGATAATTGATGCAATTGCCTGTGGCTGCTCTAGCTCCCACATTGCAATATACAGAACCAATCGAGTACAACACCCCAGTCTATCAACGCGCCAGTGCTCAAGCATCGGCTGTAATTCACGCGCAAATCGCTCATGATTATCCATAACGCCCTGCGCAAGCACCAGTGCAAATGTTTGATCTTTTGGTTTGAGATCAAAATGTTCCAAAAACTGCTGCGATATCTCTGCCAAAGAATCTTGATAATCTGACCTATCAAGCGCATAGATATAATGAAAAGCAAGTGCTCGCAACTGTCGACGGGTAACCGGTGTTACTGCAACTAATTCGTCACAGCCCACATCCACACTTCCCCCATTGCAGCGGCAGCCAGAAACTTTTGTATCACGTTGTGTGTCGTCATCGTATGCCATCATTCTTTGTCCCCAAGCATTTCTTAAATGCGCTCTACGTAACTACTATCACGAGTATCAACTTTAATAATATCGCCTTCATTAATAAACAAAGGAACGTTAATTACCACGCCGGTTTCAAGGGTTGCTGGCTTACTGCCTCCTTGTGCAGTATTCCCTTTTACACCAGGAACAGTTGACTTAACCATAAGGTTCATAAAGTTAGGCGCTTCAATAGAAATAGGTTCACCACGAAATTTAAGCAACGTGTACAGTGCGTCTGATTTTAAATAATCAACCACTGAATCAATCTGCTCTGCAGTGAATGCAACTTGCTCATATGAATTTTGATCCAAAAAGTTATACGCGCCATCGGCATATAAATATTGCACTTGCATCATTTCAAGTTCTGGATGAGGAAATTTCTCTCCCGATCGGAATGTTTCTTCTTGAAGACGTTGAGTAATAAGATTTTTCATTTTTGTGCGAACAAATGCCCCGCCTTTACCAGGCTTCACATGCTGAAATTCGACAACGAGCCACGGCTCTTCATTCCACAATATTTTTGTTGATCCGCGACGAAAATCGGAAGTTGCTATCATGTCAAACTCTTTCGTATCATAATGAAGTGAGATACAGTGCATTGTAGTAATGCAAACTCAGTGAAGTATGGTAACACAGTTTTTTATATTCCGAAAGATGAGATCTGTATGAATCGTCCGCATGTTTCTATCCCATTCATAACCCAATTACTCGATGCTGAAGCCACCAGGCACCAAAATACCATAAATCTGATCGCCTCAGAAAACTATGCTGACGCACAAACCAGAGAACCTCTTGCAAGCATCGCAGGGACAAAGTATGCAGAAGGCTACCCCGGAAGACGGTATTATGCCGGATGCAGCGTAGTAGATGAAATTGAGCGGGCAGCCCAGCAAGCACTCCTTGATCTCTTCGTTCCCCCACACCTTCAAGGACTCTATCATGCAAATGTACAACCACACGCCGGCTCATCAGCAAATCTCGCGGTCTATAATGCACTCCTGCAGCCGGGCGACACCATACTCAGTCTCTCTCTTGCTCATGGTGGACATTTGACGCATGGGCACGCAATCAACCTTTCCGGCAAGACGTACACAATCATCTCATATGGAGTCGATATCGAAACAGGACTCATGTCATATGAAACCATTCAAGAACTTGCCACACGGTACAAACCGCGCATTATCATTGCAGGTGCCACTGCCTACTCTCGCACCATAGATTTTGAGCGGTTTGCAGCGATCGCACGAAGTGTAAACGCCTATCTTCTGGCCGACATTGCCCATATCGCAGGTCTCATTGCAGGCAATGCACATCCCTCTCCTATTGGCCACGCAGACATTATTACCAGCACTACCCACAAAACATTACGCGGTCCCCGTGGCGCATTTATTCTCTGCCGCCAAGAACTAGCACAAAAAATTGATATGAGTATTATGCCTGGCACACAGGGCGGGCCCTTTATGCATGCAATTGCAGCGCGAGCAGTTAGTTTTTTGCGGGCACAAGAACCGGCATTTACTACCTACGCCCACACCGTGTGCGCAACCGCACGGGCACTGGCAGATGAAATGGCAACGCGAGGCTATTATATTGTGAGTGGAGGAACCGATAATCATTTATTTCTTATTAACCTGGCTAAAAGTAATGGCCTTGCAGAACTCAGTGGCAAACAAGCAGAACAGCGACTTGAGTATGCAGGTATTGTCTTAAATCGAAATGCGATTCCTGGTGATACACGGCCACCACTCACCACAAGTGGGATTCGTATAGGACTTGCTGCCATGGTAACGCGTGGCATGACGCCCGCACATATGCCGCAACTTGCACAGTACATTGATATGGTACTGAGACAAGAAGTCACTCCTGCACTACAAGAAGAAATTCGATTATTTGCTCAGCAGTTTGTACTGCCGGCGTAGTAATAACGGTTTTTATTAATTAATGCTGGATTGCCACGGCGCGTAGCGCCTCGCAAAGACGCGTGTAGAACATTGCCAAAACTCTGATTGTGCAAACTCTAAAGTGATATTCGAACTATTAATTTGAATAAAACGGTTAATGCTATTGTTGAATGGTTATGTCTTTGCGCAATACGTCTTTGCGATGAGCAAAGCGAAGAAGCAATCCAGACCTACTCAATAACGCTGTTCATGAATTCCTACTGGATTACCACGGCGCTACGCGCCTGGCAAAGACGACTAAAACTGGCGTATAACCGCATTGCGATACAACTCTTGTTCAGACTCACGGGCATACTGCTCTACTTTCTTACGTTGCAGCATCAGCTCAATAGCATGATACCGCTCCGTTAAGGTTTGCTTGTGAGCATCTTGTTTTGCTTTTAAGCGCACGAGCGTCGATTCCCCTTCAGAGTCGCAAACCACCATTGCATCACCAACCGCAAGCTGCTTAACCGCTTTAAAATGTGGCGCCAAATCGGTTTCTGCAATCGGATCACAGGTATCAAACGTCGCATCCGCGATCACATATTCATTTTTCTTCCATAACTCTACATCTGCCGGTGTCAGAGAAACTACTTCAAGTGTATAGCGGGCAACATCAATAATCGGACGCGCTTCATATGCCGCACGCACTTCTGCTTCACCCACGCTGCATCTATTTCTAAATTCATAGCTCTTTAATGATTCAACCGCAAAATACTGCTCAATTTGTTTACGATAGGTCGCAAGATCAATGCCAATCTTTCCCCGAAGCAATGTATCCACCTGATCATCAGGAAGGTCTGCAAGGTCATTATCTTTTTTGTACTGATTCACGTTGCGGGTTATCTCATCTTCCAAAGGAAGCATGTTTCGCTCTTTTGCACGCTCATACCACAACATATGGGCAGCATACTGCTCAAACGTAAACGATTTAGCATTGTTCACAATTTGTGGTGTTTCAAGTTGAGACCGAGTAATGGTTAATCCATTCACTCTCCCAACTATTTTGTCCACAAGAATGCGTACAGGATACAATGCCTGACAACCGATTACTGACATAACAACTAAAGACTGGACGACGCGCTTATTCATATCACACCTATCGGCTCATAAAACAGTGAGTGCGCGATACACTATCCCGCGCACTCATATACTAATGTACTTATGCTGACACTTTAGTCGGCCGACTTGTTTCTTCAGCCTGTGCTTCCTCAGCTTGCGCTTCTTCAGCTTGTGCAGCCGCTTGCAACTCTTCGAGCATTTCTGGCGTCATCCCACCTTGCCCTGCAAGCATCTGCTGCAACAATGCAAAGGGATCTTGCCCGCCCGCCAATGAAGAATCATCAATTTCAACCTTGTGTGCGTTGTGCAACTCGTTGACACGCGCTTCACGCACTACTTTAAACTTTTCATGGCGCACTTGAGTTGCCACTTGTTCTTTTACTTCATCAAACGAAAGGTATGTTGGCTTAACACGATCAACAACCTGAAGCACCCAATGCTCATTACCTTCTCGAGCTTGTGCATAATATTCACCATCTTTAAGCACAGACAGTGCACGCTTCATGCCAACCGTAACAGGCGCAGTAGCAGGTGCACGAAGATCAAGAGAAATAGTTCCCAAATCGGTAACATCAACATTTGACTCTTTTGCAAGACGAGCAAGTGTTGCTTCTTCTTTACGGGCAACAAGGTCAAAAAAGACTTTTGCTTTTTCTTCATCAGAAAACGAAACACCAACAACGGTTACGCTTCCTGGATCTTTAATCATTTGATCGCGAGAGCGGTTAAACTCTTCAAGAATTTCTTCATCAGAAACAGTAATTGCTTCAAAAATCTCTTTTTCAAATGATTGTGAAATCAACGCTTGGCGCAACTGATCGGCCATTTTAGCGTACATATCTTGATATTCAGCGCTGTTTTCAACATTCTTTTCAACGCCCCAACAGGTGATCAGCTTTTGGCACACAACC
>JBAXGS010000010.1:0-11570 GCA_037139275.1 bacterium
CATTGGTTAATACGCAGAGGGAGGTCACGCCATGAACTAATCCAACGCGATAATGAGTTATAAATAATAGTTTCTGAGGTAGGACGAATTACATAAGGCTCTTCAAGCTTTTTGCCACCAGCATGTGTTACGACTGCAAGCTCAGGTGAAAATCCTTCTACGTGTTCAGCTTCTTTTTTAAGAAATGATTCAGGAATTAATAACGGGAAGTATGCATTTTGAATGCCGCGTTTTTTAAATTGCCGATCAATTTCTTTTGAAATGTTTTCCCAGAGTGCATATCCATACGGTCGTAATACCACGCATCCGCGTGTTGGACTTTCATCTACTAATTGTGCTTGATAGATAACCTCGTTATACCATCCGAAGAAGTCGTGTGTTTTTGAAGGTAATTTCCCGTTACTCATGAATACATCCTAGCTTTTAACGTAAAAACGAGCGGCAAGTGTACCAGAGGAATAAAGAGAGTGCCACCGAGTATGTAGAGTATTCAAAGTGATCGTGTTACTCAGATCTATGTTCTATCGTATGCGCTTCTAATAACTTTATTACTTCCTCATGCTGTGAACCTGTTACGCCCACTACTCTATGACCATCTTTTGTCTCGTGCTTCAATATCATCTCCCGCGTCCAAATAATTGGACACAAATCTTATATATCCGAGTCTTAAGGCTAGATGTAATCCAGTAGGCTTAATTTGCCATCGGCGTTGAGATTCCACATCCCCTTCTTCGCTAACACAATCTCCTTCTGCTGGGCCTGAACTGCCTCCGCCAGCTCTATCACCTGCAGCTATAGTGGCAATACTAAGACAAGCTAGAATACTTACGAGAGAACATTTTTGTATGAGGATTGTCGTCATATAGCAAATCCTTCTATTCTGGCAAATCGTCAAATCGGGTAATTTCTCCTGCAAATGTTGCATAGCAGGTTCCAATTGGTCCATTCCGCTGCTTACCGATAATAATTTCAGTTAAATTGGGGTGCTCTGTATCTGGATTATAGACAACATCTCGATACAGAAAGAAGATCAAGTCACCATCTTGCTCAATCGCTCCTGATTCCCGAAGGTCTGAAAGAAGTGGTCGTTTATCCATACGCCCTTCAAGCGATCGAGAAAGCTGCGAGCCTGCCAGCACTGGAATTTCAAGTTCTTTTGCAAGTGCTTTGAGCGCGCGTGAAATAGATGAAATTTCTTGCGTTCTATTTTCATACTGCCCCCCTCCTGAAAGCAACTGTAAATAGTCGATGATTAAAAAATCAAGCTCACCTTGCGCTTTGAGTTTGCGTGCCTTACTTCTTAGATCACGGAGTGTCAGCGTGGGAGTATCATCAACATAAATACGAGTGTCTGCAAGACGCGCCGCTGTATTAGTAAGCGCTACCCATTCATCTGAAGAAATAGAAGCGTTCCGAATTTTTTGATGAGCGATATGTGATTCACTTGAAAGCATACGAAGAAGCAACTGCTCAGCCGACATTTCTAAAGAAAAAATACCAACCTTGTGCCCTTCTCGTGCTACCGCCACTGCCATGTTCAGCATTAAAGCTGTTTTACCCATCGATGGCCGCGCCGCAAGAATAATTAAGTCACCCTTCTGAAATCCAGAGGTCATCGTATCAAATTTACTAAATCCAGTAGGCAGTCCCGTAACACCATTAGTAGTGAGCTTTGTGTTAGCAAGTCGATGAAAGGTTTGCTTTAACAATACGTTCAGTTGAATAAAGTTAGGTTTTGCTGCTTTGTGGGCAATGCCAAAAATGTTTTTTTCCGCTTTATCCAAGATGTCATCAAGAGTTGCATCGCCCTGCTCATAGCAATCACGAATGGTCAGCGATGCAGTATTAATAAGTTGGCGTAAAATAGCTTTTTCTTTAATAATCCGGGCATGCTGCTCAACAAGCCCCAAGGAAGGCAAATCTTCTTGAAGCTCCAAAAGAAATGCAACCCCCCCTACTTCATCAAGCTGCTGGCGAGAATTTAACGCGTCTTGTATCGAAATTAAATCGAGTGATTTCCCCTGTGCTGCTAAATCAATACACACTTGATATACCAAGCGGTGTGGCCGATGATTAAAATCAGCCACACCTAAGGTATCTGCAATAAGCAAAAATGATTCATGATTTAATAATATCGCAGAAAGAACCGCCCTTTCAGCTTCATTTGAAGCGGGCAAAGCACGTCCAAATAAGAACTCTTGCGAGGCTTGTTCTTTATTTTGATATTTTTTGGTCGAAATAATGGTCACTGATTATACTCTCTGATAGCTCCGCGAATAATTACTCTTTTGCGGCAGCAACAACAACCGTAATTTCTGGAGTCAACTTGCTTGATAATTTAATAGTAACTACATGCTCACCAACTGCGCGTATTGTTTTTCCAAAAACAACTTGCTTTTTGTTGACGGAATACCCTTTAGCTTTTAATGCATCCACAACTTCTTCAGCTGATACTGAGCCATATAATTTACCGTCATCATGAATGCGCTTAGAAACAGTTATCTTCGTAGTTTTTAAGTGTTCAGCAAGCATTGCAATTTTGCTTGAAAGCACTTGTGCGGTTGCTTCCGCTTTTTTTATTTTTTGAGCAAAGAATGCTTCTGAGCCAGGAACAACTTTTTGCGCTAACTTACGTGGAAACAAAAAGTTAGCAGCATAGCCATCAGTAACACTAACGATTTGGCCAGCCATTCCCACATTTTCAATATCTTGTAAAAGAAAAACTTTCATAGAAACCCCATTATTTGAAAAATTATAAGGTCGAAATCGTAACAGAAAAACTAGTGAGTGTATATTCAAAGTTCTGCTTTATCCGGGATCACTGGTATATGTACCATAAAGCATTCGGTATGCCCTATCCATATCAGCGGCGTGCGCATGCACCATGCATGCATGGTGCAATACCCTTTCCAAAGCGCTTGCATCCACTCTGGAAGCCAGGTTTCATTACAAAAAAGCCAAACGCCCTTCCGTCGATTACACACCGGTTGCGTAATAAATTCTACACACATAAGAGGCTGTGCCGGCAGTACTAATGCATCACTCTCTTCTACACGTGTTCCCTGTGTAAATACCTGACACTGCTCAGTTTTACACGACTGGGCAAAACACCCTATAAAATTTTTAGGAATTCCTTCAAAACAATCTACTAAAATTTTCTTTTCATATCGTTTCATTATCGGACCGTTCTTTAGTGAAAAAATAGTTTGAATTTTTTCCGTACTGTTTTTTACAAACGTTCCCCCAAAAATCCATTGCGTGTTTTTAGGAAGGAGTGACGCCCACAAATCCCACTCCACACTGTTTTGTGTTAATCCATAAGGAAATAGAGACTCAGGACTTACTATATACAACATATGATTATGAGCGTCCCCATCTTCCTTATTCTTTAGTTTTAAAAGATTTTTATAGAGTTGTTGAGTTGTCTCTGTGCGTGTTTGCCCTTTGCGGGGAGGCATATACAATACAGTATATGTATGGCCATCAAGGGTAATAGTGTAAGAGTGATATGGTTTTAGAGAAGTTACTAGAGAGGGATGAAGCCAGGTAAACAATGGAATGAGTGGGTTAACAAAAGGAAACCCTTGTGTGCAGGTCAGATATACCAAACTCCCCTGCATTATAAATAAAAGACTCAGCAGAAAGGCGCCATGAAATCCAATATAAAAAGAGCCATACCGCCAAATACCAAAAAGCCCTACTCCACACAATAAAGAACATATTCCATACAATACTAGCGCTTGCCAATAAGGCAGAAGCACATACTCATTAAAAAAAGGAATTACCCAGCCACTCAGACCAATCCATAAAACAAGAATTCCAAAATACCCTTCAATCCATGACTGTGGTCTATACCACACACAAACAACCACTCCACCCAGAGCAAGCCACCCCCAGCACGGGGCGTACCATGCGCTAATAAGAAGAAGTAGTATACCCACTAAAAACATACTCCCCCGTCTCCTGTTTTTTTACTGCCCAGCGGCATATATGTGTATTTGTTTGAGTGGTCACTACTAGATGGCGCGCGCGTGGGTCATACCAGCAACTCATGACCGTATTTTCCCATGTTTCCACAACACACGACCTTTTTGTTTTTTGGGTTATTTTTTTAAAAAAATCATAACGGTCCGTTATCAGTCTTTTATGCAGTGCAAGAATCATCCAAAGGTGTGTTTGCTGTGAATGTAATTTACAGTGTAGTGCGGTTAATAACGGTATTTTGTATCCATTCATAACAAGTAGTCGAGTTACCAAACATAGTATCCCGCACATAACCCACACCACATACAGAGCAAAACCTGGTTTTATGGAGCGCATAATACAGGCACCTTACTGTTAAAACATTGTGCTGGGGAAGCCTGGTACATAATATCCATGTTGTTTTTATCTTTTTTAATAACTAAAGAAAGTGGCGCTGGCCCTGTATATACAGCATTACTGCGCACCCCATCAAAAAAGACAGTGCGATAAAAAAAGGCTCCTTTCTTTGTATATAGTATTGTACTGTTTTGAAGCTGCCCATTGTGTGCAACATCACAAATCTGGAACTCCCAATGGTGTGGTTGTGGTGAACTGTATGATAGTGCTTTGGCACAATCTTCTCGCAAAAGATGCAGGCAATGCAGATGATACAACGTCGAAGTAAGAGCGGTATGTGTGTAGTGATAAAACTGTACAACATGTTGTAATACAAAGATGAAAAAAGAAATACATGCAGTGGTAATGAGTGTATAAAACACTGCTTCAAGAACCATAAACCCTCGTTTAATGCGTTGCATACAATGGATACCCCGCACATGTTATACATTCAAAAGTATAAGAAGGAATCTGCAGAACCCCTTTTTCAGGTCCACAGATATAGGCGCTTGTGTGTGGAGGAATAGTATGAGGCATGCTCGCATACGAAGCAGGATGTGTTAAAAAATTAATGTACTCGTTTGATTGATAAGAGGCCCCGGTACGAAGGAGCGTAAGTGTTGTTGTTAATACGGCCACACACCCACTTAAAAGCACGCATGAATACCAGATAAAAAAACCTAATCTTTCTTGTGATTGCATGAATCTACCATTGTGTTGACTTGCTTCAATTGTACTCTTTACCCTGTAAAACGTACTATAAAAACTCTCATTCAATCTATGTTTTAGGTGTTATGATGAAAACATTACTCCGTTTTTTTTTAGCTTCTGTATTAGTTTCTTCCACTATGTGTCCAGCCGGATTTGATGATCTTTTTGGTGGAGGTGGTGACCCGTTTGCAGGTTTTGAAGGTTTTGATTTTGGAAACATGAATAGTATGTTTGGTGATATGTCGCTTGATGACGAAGGAGCAGATCCTTTTGCCTCATTGTTTAACCAAGGAAGCGATGGCCCGGCAGGCTCATCACCTTCTTTTGAAGACTCTTCCTTTTCAAGCCCTCAAAAGAAAGAGATTACCCCTCCGGTGGCAACCTCACTAGAAGAAGCATTTAAAAATTCTCTTGATGCCAAAGTAACTAAATTAACCCCTCAATATAAAAAAGCGCTCGATGAATACTTGGCGCCCCTTATTACGCAGCTACAAATACTTTCAGCTCACTGCTCCAGTTTTTCTTTGGGGATTAAACTCAAAACAGAACTTGAGCCTCATGCAGTGGCGATTACCAATGCATTACAATTGATAACCAAATTACATAAAAATTCGGTGTACCATATCTTATTTCTCACTAAAGAATTCTCCTCAATACGAGAAAAACTGTTAAAGGCATTGCCTGACATTACAGCAATTAACAACGAATTTGAAAAACTACCGACCGACACTACCGATCTAGCAAAGGTGCAAAACACTGCACAAAAATCAGCCCAAAAAAAATTATTCTCTCGCATTGAAGGATTCCATAAAAAAGTAATTACACCGCTTACAACCGATCTCACTAAATTATTCGATCACAAACAAGCAACAGCGGCTATTAAAGAGCGGCAAAAAAAATATGCCGCGTTAGTTAAAGGCTCGCAAGCTAGTGCATCGGGTGGTTGGAGTAGTTCAGCAAATAATTACTTCAATGATGGCTTTGATTTTGGAGGCTATGGCGGTGGTGGAGGCTCCAGTTGGAATGATGGTGGTGGAGATTTTTGGAATTCATTTGGTGGCGGCGCTGATTTTGGTGGTTCAAGTTGGGGGGATTATGGAGGTGGCTCTGGCGGATCATATGATAACTGGTCCTCAAGTGATTGGTCTTCTTCATACAAATCTGGCTCATCAAGCTCAATGCCTTCGCCAAGCTCGTCTCAGACGAGTTCGTATGTAGCTTCTTCGCCGTCTCGTAGCGCTTCGTATGATGATGATTTTTCATTTGATTCATCTGATTCTTCACCTAAGAAATCATCAACCATGGGGGCGTATATGCCTCCCAAAGAGCCAGACATTAGTGAGCTTGAGCCTGTTGACCAAATTAAAAAATTAATCACGCTTACTCAAAGCCATATCACAGCATGGCCGCTCACCCCCAACAAAAATGAGATTAAAAAATTACTAGAAACCCCTGCCTTTGCTGCAGATATTGAACGGATCACTCGTGTTATGATACTTGCGGCTCAGAACACGAACTCTCTTTCTTCTGAGCTCATGGCGCAATACACAACATTTAAAGATACACTTGAAAAAGCAGTCAGTGTGTGTGTTGATGCCGCAACCTATGCAAGTCCACCATTTGCATCATTATTTGAAGAACAGGCCCGACTCACCAGCAAAAAGGTTTCTCTTCAAGAGGTGCGTGATGGTATTGAAAAAGCAAAACGGCAGCGTGAGTATGCGTATCAAAAACTGCTGCAATTACTTGGAGTAATTAGAGCTCAAGAATCTAGCACAACCCTGTATGCGGCTATTCTTGAAAAACTCCAAAAACATGCGTATATCACGCTTAAAAACATTGAAGCTTTTTATGAGCAAGAAAAAAAGAATCGATTCTTTTCCCTAGAACAACTCATACAGATGACAACGCTATCACGCCAATTATTCCATGAGCCGGTAGCGATTGGATACGCAAAAGCATTGGAAAAACAAGAGGAATCAGATGCCGAAGATCTTACTAAGCAGCAAGAACAACTTGCCGCCTTGCGTACCAAAAAACAAGAAGTAACCGAAAGCATTGCGCCACTAATTAGTAAAAACTATGCACTCTATCATACAACAATAACACTCCTTCAAGAGGCAGTAATGGCAGTGCGTACCGATCTTAAACTGGCAGACGATCAAGCATTTGTACCCAACCATATCAACGCGATCCAAGCACTTGCAGCAAAAGTGGAAACACTTCTCTCTTCAGAGTCATACGCTACGCACGAGTATCAGGCCGATATTCGTTCACTTCTCTTGCCGTATGACAAAAAACGCTACGAGCATATTGAAATTCAACATGCTCTTCTTACTGAGTTACTGCAGTGGTGGAATGGTGTAAAACCTGAAGCGGCTGTAGCAGAAGACGAAGCGCGCGGAGATGATATTGAAGATGTAGAAAATACCACAGAGTACGGTATTGATACTAACATTGAACCTATTGAAAATGATATTAGAAGCGATGGAGCGATGGCGATAGAGATCTAAGCTGGCGCGCCTCCACCAGTCCATTTTGGTCTTAACATGTTTGAAGCTGCAGCATTCATGCCGCGCACTACCAAGCCAATCCAAACTGATCTTTCCGGACTCCATCGAGCTTGGTGAGAAGTTTCAACTGTAATCTGTGCTTCCACAGACTCTACTAGGGTTAGATTCTTTTGTCCCTTTGCTATCAAAAGCAAATGCCTGTTTCCTTCTGCCATAGCATCATTCTCAAAAAGTAGTTCTAGCATTTTGACATGATTATTTCTTACCGCATTATACACAGGTGTGCGCTGTTCCGGGTCTTTTGCATTAACATTTGCACCTGCTGCAATTAATAGCTTTGCTATCTTTACCTTTTGGTCACCTATAGTTTTCCCCTTGATCGATGGGTGGAGGCCGCGATAGCCACGCGAAACCACACGACCAAAAACTGTCCACTTTTTTAAATCTGAAACATGTATATCTGCTCTTCTGCTAATAAGGAGTTCTACCACAACTGAATTATTAGATTTTGCCGCAGAAAATAACGCTGTTCGGCCATTTTGATCTACTGCATTTACATCTACACCTCTATTAAGAAGTATTTCTACTGTCGCGTGACCTCCCTCCCTCGCAGCGAAATGCAGCAACCGATTACTATCTTCATCATCTAAAGACATTGCTGCAAACCTCATGAGAGCCCCCCAATCTTTGCCTCTCATAGCCTGTATCAAAGCTATTTTGTGAGCCCTAACCAACGCTCTTCTTTGGCCCCTGCGACATACTATGACTAAACATCCAAGTAGCGCAGCCGCTACAACCGCACTCCCCAGCCCAATACCCCACGTGGCTCCTCGGCTCAGCCCCACTCGCTTTTTTGCAATACCATTGAGCGCTTCTAGTGCATCATCTTTAACTGCATCAGATATTTCAGTGCTCTCAATAATCACATTTCTCAGAAGCTTTACACGTTTTACAAAGTTTTTAGGCCGCCGGCCATTCTTCTTCCCAGCCCATAGAGTAAGGTCTCGAAATTCATTAATACATTCAGTTAATTCAACACTCTCAGGCATGCCAGCAAGCGCCTTTAAAACAGACTGGTATTTGTCATAAAGAACAATGTCTCTTGCCAACAGAGATTTTGGCTGGCACTGCACCGGGGCTGGCTGAGCTACTAGCGCTTGAGCTGCCCTGCAGGGTTGCGCCGCACACAGGCTAAGAATAATGTAAAAAATAATACGCATATAACCCCTCATCTGGCAGCTTATAATAAGGATATTTCAAAAAATTGACTCTTAAACCAACTCCTCAATCAGCTCAGAAAACCATCATTACGAGCATCGCGAAGCAATCCAGGCTTTCGCTATTTTAATTTATTCGCCATAGCTTTAGCGATTGCTAGAAGCTCACAAAAACGTCACGCCAATCGAAAACTTATCTGTTAATCAAAATTAATATTTTGACCTCATCAGACTATATAGTATACACAAGCAATACACAGAGAGGTTATCGTTTAACTATTTAGTACAAAATAAAGGTTAAATACCACTACTCTTCTCAAGCACATGCGAGCAGCGCGTACAGATTCCCTCTTGATGTACTACTATCTCCCAATGCCAACAGCGTGGGCATTTACTTCCTTCTGCTTTTTTCACCGTAACTACTGTCTTATCGGACTTTGTTGCTGCAATACTGCACTGAGATACAATGAACCATTCTTTAAAAAACGACTCGAACGATTGGTTTTTAAGCAAACTTGATACCGCATACCATTCATCAGTGTTACTGTATTCAATGCATACCGCAGCTTCCAGTGACTGTTTAATTTCACCATTCACACGCAACTTTTCAATTTTTTGAAGTACATCGTCTCTGAGTGTATGCAGTGATTGCCATAATTCAGCAGACCCTGCTTCAGCAGCCGGCAGTGCCGAAAATAATTGCGTATGAATTGATGAGGTTGTTTTTTGATACGGAACTGCCAAAAATACATCTTCCGCAGTAAACGGCATTAATGGAGCAATCATCTGATTGAGAGCAGTTAAAATATAATACTGTGCCGTTTGAGCACTCCGCCGACATTGACTCGTTGCATGTTCTACGTACAACCTATCTTTAGACATATCTAGATAATGAGCACTCAGCTCAACACTGCAATATCGTGCAAGCGCTTGCACGATGCTTGCAAATGCATATTCACCATACCACTGTGTGACCAATTTTAATGTTGTAGTAACCTGAGATACTGCGTACCGATCAAGTAATTGCATATCATCAAACGGAACACAATCTGTTTCAGGATTAAAGTCATATAAGTTAGACAAAAGAAATCGGCAGGTATTACGAATCTTTCGATACACTTCAGCTGTTTGCGTCAGAAGATTGTCGGAGATTACCACGTCACGTTCATAATCAACTGAAGCAACCCAGAGTCTTAAAACATCGGCACCGTATTTTTTTAAGACCATTTTGGGGTCAACAACATTTCCCCGGGATTTAGACATCTTATACCCTTGAGCATCAACAACGTACCCGTGAGTTATAATTTGTTTTGTTTGCGTGGCATTATGCATAATCACTGCGCACAATAATGAGCTTTGAAACCATCCTCGATGTTGGTCAGACCCTTCTATATACACGTCAACAGGAAGCACACTCCCCCGTGCTGCAATAACCGCAGTGTGACTCACTCCTGAATCAAACCACACGTCCAAAATGTCTTTTTCTTTTGTCAGATCATCATCTGCCATTGCGCCACATTCTTCAGGAAGCATTCCCTCAGCACGCAGCTCTGCAATGGTTACTCCATCCCAATACTCAACCCCTTCTTCTGCAACTTTTGCTGCAATTGCACGCATAAAATTGGCGGACAATATACATTGACCAGTTTGGGTATTATACAATGCAGGAATAGGAACGCCCCAACTTCGTTGTCTTGATATACACCACTCAGTTCGATGAGATAGAAATGCATCCAATCGAGTTTTACCCCAACTTGGAGTAAACGCAATATCATTTACCACTTCTTGTGCTCGGGCAATTAAATCGTTTTTTGCCAAGTTACAAAACCATTGCTCAGTTGCACGAAACATCAAGCCATTTCGGCACCGCCAGCAATGAGGGTATGAGTGTTTAATTGATGACTTATAAAGCAAAAGTCCTTTTTCTTGTAACTCTTTTAAAACAGCCCATTGGCCATCCGTAATAAGCATGCCTTCAAGGGATTGTGGAAGAATGCCGACTGTATACCGTCCGTCAGCCGATAACGGAGAAAAAATTTCTAATCCATTCTTAACACCCATCAAGTAATCATCAGGACCACAGCCAGGAGCAGAGTGAAGACAAGCGGTACCATCAGAAGTACTCACCGATTCATCTCCAATAACCGGAACAACGATTTCAGCTACCAATGGATTACGCACCGACATACCAATTAAGTGAGTACTTGCGACCATGCAAAGAACCGTACTGCTAGCGCCTAAAATCTCTCCAAGTGATGATACTAATTCAGCACCAACAACAACTGCGCGTGTTTCATCAAGCGCTACAATTGCATACTGCGCATCAGGATTCAAAACAACTGCTCTATTTAACGGAATAGTCCACGGAGTGGTGGTCCAAATAAGGAATGAAAGTGTGCGGGTGCCACTCAATGCATGTGTATCACCAACAACCGGGAAGAGTATGTAACATGAAGGATCTTTGCGATCAGCATATTCAATTTCAGCGGTAGCAAGAACTGTTTGGCATGAAAAGCACCAAGGCACTGTTTTGCCCTTACGTTCGACATACCCTTTTTCTACAAATGTGGCCAAGCTCGTAATAATTGAAGCTTCATACGAAGGATCCATTGTTAAATAGCGCTTATCCCACTCAGCAAAAACACCAAACTCTTTAAATTCTTCTTCTTGAACTTCTTGCCATTTCTTTGCATACGCTCGACATTCTTTTTTAAACCCAACAGGATCGTTCAACCGTTTGTCGCTGGCCTCAGCAACTTTTAATTCAATA
>JBAXGS010000011.1:0-10924 GCA_037139275.1 bacterium
ATACCGCATTACATTCAGTGATTGAAATTGGTCAGAATAGTTCATTCACGTTTGTCTCCCAGCATAAATCTGGATTAGTCGATCCAACTGGTGCGATTGATTATGGGTATGGGTGCGTTGCGTTTGAACCATTTACTGGTACAGGACGGATGATTTTAAAGATTGCAGCAGGTAATGAAGCAGCTGACTTTAAAGATGGAGCGTTCAATATTTATGGTAATTATGTGGCGGGAAGCGGTATTAACGAAACTGATGTGCGCACCGCCGATTTGCGTGAGAATGTACTCTACAAATACCGCGCTGGTATTGCAGCAACACTTCGCATTGATAATGCAGTGCAGCTTGCTCAATATGACGAAGAAGAAGTTGCTGAATTTTTGGGTGACTCGTTGAATAAACGAGGGCTTGTTGTTTTGAATTATAATAATTCATATCCTCGACTTGCAAACAACTATGACCAAACGATTGTTGAAGCGGCTGAAGAAGATCTTGGGTCAGTAGTTGGGCTTACCTCATCGAAATGGTTTGAGGCAAATACGGTGCAAACCGGCTATGTGCTTGGCAATAATGGAATTCTAGAAGTTAAAACTCATCGTTTTTTAGATTACTTTGCCGGTCGTGTTAATGCAGAGCTTGCAGATTTCCCTATTGATGGTGTTCATGTGGCTGAAGATGCAACGCTGGAAAATGGTACTCATACCGCTGCGACAGTAAAGAAACATAATCCATCAGCTTTTATTATTGATGGTTACGCATTTCGTAAAACCGGTACCACTGCCGCAGCTGATCCTTTATTTGAGTATGACAGCCCCGTTACAGAGTTTGCTCAGATTATATTGCGGGGGAATGCGGGAATATATGCACGTGTTGGTGCTGATAGTGAGTCTGGTGTAATGGCTAATGTGACTATGGCTGCAAATGGTACGCAGTCAGGTGGCACAGGAAATGCGTATGTCAGTGGAGCTCTTGGACGTAGTACGTATGATGGCTCAAGTGTGCTTTTATATACTGAAGAAGGGGAGATTGATCCTAAAATTTCTCTTGAGGGTGAAGTTGCTATTGATGTTGAAGGACCACTTCGTATTCAATCCACTGCTACCTTTGATGATGCAGTTGCCCCTCTCGGGTACATTACTATGCCATCAATACTCACCAATTATCGTGGTGTTGAGCTTGCGTATGAAGATGGAGCGCTTTCTGAGGTAACCGTTGATGGGACTGTAGGCGCCCGGCCGTTATCCCTTGATGAATCGGTGCAGTATTATCGGTATAACAACTCTCAAATATTAGTGAATGATTTTATAGTGCTTGACCATGTGAGCTTAGTGCATACTGACGTTGGTCGTGATGTGACCTCTGTGGGTACTGGGGATGCGTATCCTGCTATTGTGGGAGGAGAGCTTCCTTCATTAAAGATAGCTAAAAAACTTGCCGAAAATCCAAATGCGTGGATTCTGGATTATACGGGCTCGCCTATTTATTTAGAGAATAGTCGTATTATATGTTTTGAGAGCCTGGTAAGCGCTGGTGTGCGCTGGGTAGTACGTGATTGTCCTATTGATAGTAATCGTGATGGTGTTATTTCTTCAGATGATGATGAAACATTAAACTCAGGTGATAACAACTCATTTATTATTTTTAGTAATCGCGGATATGAGTATGATTTAGAGCTGACCGGCATGGGGCGTTATTTCCAGCTTGGGTCGCGTCGCAATACTATGGCTGATGGTACAACACAAGATCCTTTATTGACTTCAGAGAATGTCTATCCACAGAGCTCTCTTCGTGATGCGTTTATTGATGTGTATCGCCAAAGACCTATTCCGACAATCTTACGAGAAGATGGTACGGAAAAGAATTCGATTGTTTTGCGACTTTCTACCATGTTTCAGCCAGGTGTTCCTACTACTGAAAAATCAATGCATGTGCTTCATATTGCTGATCGCTCTCAAATTAATCTCGGGTGGAATGCAGGACAGCACCAACGAACGATTACTCGTGAAGGTGAGTCAGTTACTGAAACATATTTAGAAGTAGATAGTCGGTATGCCCCTTGGGAGTTTACGAACGATGTCCTTGCCGCCGTCCAAGCGCTTGATCCAGAGAATGAGGGCGGATATCGCTTTAGCCCTTATTTGTATGGAGTAGGGAACTTGGTGATGGGAGGCGATCTTATTTATTTAGGTGGTGCAGGGCGCTACAATCCTGAAGGAGTACTGACTCCTGCGCATAATGAATTTGTGCCTCGTGGCGTGCGTGATGGTGGCGGCATCGTGTATGTTAATTTTGGGGGTAAAATTAGTACTGCTGCCGATTTTGATATGATTTTAAATACGGTAATAGCTCGTAAGACATGTCAGATTAATGAAGGGGGAGGAGTCGTTGATATTCCTTCAGACCAGCTTATTTTTCAGCCACATGGATGTATTACTACCTATGGATTTGATACGGTCGCTAACCCGGCTCCTTCATTGCTTAATACTTCCCATTCAACAATTGTCTCAATTAACGTTAATGAATTACCAACCCCAGAAGGATTTGAGCCGGTTAAAGGGTTTGAGCGCCGATCTCTTCAAAAGTGGCCATATCGCCAAATTCTTACACGCTCTACCGATTCTATTACAGGTCCTGTTCATATGCCGACATCGGGAATGTTGGTCATGGCAAGTGGTGACAGCATCGACCAAGCGCGTATTTGTGGCGGTACTCGTGCTAATCCTTTTCATTTGAGATTGTCGGGTGATGGCACAGGGTTTGCTCGTGTTCGTGAATTTGTGAGTATGCCATCAGATCCTGTGGTACTTGGTGAGGGGCCGTATGCAGCGTTGTTTTTGGATCATGGAGCTCGTATTGGCCTTGGGAGTCGCCAGGTAGATAGTTATTCGGTGAATGCATGGAATCAATTAGGGCTTGATAAAGTAACGTTGTTCCCTAATGGTAATGGTGTTGTTGATTTGAATTCAGATCTTATTATTACTGACAAGCTTCCTATTATCGCAACTGAAGCATTTGGTCATGACGCAACGCATCAACTTGTGTTTACCTCTGATGTCCCTCGTGAGATTCGTATTTTAGCGGGCGGCGAGTTAGATTTAAGTTCATTTGGAATGGTTGGCTCATCTACACAGACTCAGCAGATTGTATTTTCAGGGCATGTGCGATTGGTTATTGAGCCGGGCGCTAAGATTCGATTCCCTGCGTCGGTTACAGGAGACAATCCTTTAAATGGACCTATTCTCTACTTTAACGATAGTAGCCAGTGTATCTTTGTGGGGAATGAAACCGGAGATACTGCGCGATGGACTGATGGGCTTACTGGTTCAGATAAAGTGCGTTCAAAGATATTGGGAATAGGCCAAATCTGGCTTAATAAAGAGGCAAAATTACTTATTCTAGACAATGCAATGGTAGGGGTTGAAGCAGATTATACAACGCCAAAAACCGATGTAACTATTAGTATTCAGCGGCAAGCACGTATGCTCGTTGGTGATGAAAATAGAGCGGGAGGTTCATTCCAGGTTGGTAATCTTGTTGATGGTGGTGGTGATGGATTGAATGCACGATCGCTCGAGGGATCTCGTCCTACGCAAGTCAGCTTTACCTTGAAAATGGATGGTGAAAGAGCAAACTTTCATATAGATAGAGCCGGCTTTGTTGGATTGGGTGCTGGTGTGGTTAATAAGAGCGGCAATCCAAACGGTACATCTCCTGGTTTTGCCGATGCATGGCAATTGCAATCTTTGCATAACGTTAAAAATATTACGCTGTCTGTTACTCGTGGCTATTTTGATCATAATCAGATTTATGATGGATCAAGCAGCGCTAAAAATGGTTCGGTGCTTGCAATAGGGCCTATTGATTACAATAGTACAACGCCATTGAGTAGTGTGAACGGTGGTCGCTATACACTTTCGCTGGGCAAACCAAGTGAAGCGTTTATACGTGGTGGTGGTAATGTGGTGTACATGGATTCTGGTGTTCCGCATAACGACCCTATTGATCTGAGTATTTTAAGTCTCTCAGCAGATATTATTGCTGATGCTAACAATAATGGTAAATACACGATTTTGGCTCCAAGTCCTATGATTAGAACGTATACAACGCCTCTTGGTTCTGAGGTTATTACCGCAAGTGCTACTGCGTATTCTTTCGCGTCACAAACAGTATCAACAAGTGACAAGCAAGGAGGGGCGCTTAATGAGTTTTATGCAACGCTTAGTATGCCAATCTACGGTGGTTATAAATCAAAATTTGTTGCCGCTGGCAAAAATTCAAGTGGGGTAACCGCTGCGTATCTTTTGGGCTCTGCGCCAACGAATATTATTAGACGAGATGTCGCTGTTGCAAAAGATAAAGGAACCACAGTATCTCCAACGTTAGCTCTGGATAAAGGGTATTTTAGCGGTACAGGAACCGATAGAGACGGTGGGCCAGAAACGTTGATAATTCCATAATTGGTAAAGAGTAGGAGAGAGTGATGGAAATGATGAGATTAACGCACCGTGCTGTGCTTGGAGTGCTCTGTGGAGTGATTGCGTGTGGATCTGTAATGGCTCGTGAGTTTCGTGCGCCGCTGCTTACTCAGCAGCATGGATATGATTTTGATCCAAGTGAAAAAGCGGGATGGCAGATAACCTGTGATACCGATTTTTATACACGCAGTGCTCACCGTGCATTTGGCGCGCATGGCATTGCAACAGGAGAGCTTTCGACCTTATTCTTTAATAAAGACTCGTTTCGCTTGAGCCAAATATTTGAAGATTGTTTGGTGCCTCACAATACAGAATATTATAATCCTTTCATGCGTATTATGACGATTCAGCCTCGTGTTGAATATAGTGAAAATGGTGTCGCGTTTTCTGTAGGAGCTTCTCGTTCTGTGTTTAATGGGCTTGGTAAATGTGGTATGCGTGTTACAGTGCCGGTACGTGCTATTGATACTATTCGTAAAGACACCGGATCGCGTCGTGATTCGCAGACCGAAGATGTGATGAAGCTTCAAAAAAATGAAGCCACGGCGGCATTGGGTTTTGCGTATCGACTTGATTTTTTAGAAGCAATGCCAAAGCAAAATTTTAGTGGATCTCAGGTGCAATATGCGGTCGTTGAAGGTGATAATCGTTATATTGAGATTTTTGGTGGCGATACACGTAATCAAAAAGCAGGAGCTATTTATTCTCCTGAGGGTAGAACGCCACGGGGAACGCGTGTGGGAGTTGTCCAAACAGCCATCAGTGAAACTAAAACACTTCCAGCTTCTCTTGATGGCCTGGATGAAGATACTATTTATGGGTTTGAGGATGGCTCATTTGCTGGTCTTGCAGATGCTGCATCTGCCAATGTAGCTACACGTGTTGCGAATCAAAATAAAAAAGCGACGGTATGGGTTACATCTGCACATAATCCTGAGGGCGCACTGGATGTCGGGCGATATGTTGCTGACTCAGCAACTGACACCATATCAAATGATATGCAAGACATGGTGTCTACTTTTAATGCTAACACCTATGAATGGCTTGCTGATCATGGGTATGTGTTTGAGTCATCACGTCAAGTAGGTCTGGGAGATGTGGATGTTGAGTTATTTTATAACCATGCATTTGGTGACCGTATTGTGGGCGGGCTCAGTGCGCTTGTTAAAGTACCAACAGCGTGCGGGAGTGCTTCTGATGAAAATTCTTATGTAGGTAATCCGTATCGCTCACACACTGGCAATGGTCGCCATGTTGAAATTGGGGGAGGTCTACATTTTGACGTCGAAGCTCGCTCATGGGCTATGATCCATGTTGATGGTCAGTATCGTTTTGCGTTATCTCGCAGCGAAAAAGTTTGTGGAACTCCACATGGCTCTCTTATTAAAAATATTGGCTCTGCGCAAGAAGCTGACGTGAGTTGGCATTCTGCGGTGGGCAATCTTGATCTTCATTTGTGTCATCCGCAAACAACCGATATCACAGGGCTGATTGGGTACCAGTTTTACTTTAAGCGCCAGGACACGGTGCGTTATAAAGTGAGCACTGTTGATTCATGGCTAGGAGCAACATATAACACAGGCACAAAGGATTATACGGTAGAAAACAGCACATTACTGGATAACAACCTTGCCGCAGCAAACACTGAGCAGGTCGCGCACCGGTTAAAGCTTGGCTTTACGTACCACCTCTCCGATTGGTGTAGCGTGAGTGCCACAGGAGCTATTACGCTTGCTGGCCAGAATATCCCGAAAGAAATGGATATGTCGGTGTGCATGCAGGTACTGTTGTAAGAGGTGCCTTGTGCATAACATTGTGAAGGCATAGTTGATCCACAGGGTGTGCGATTACTTTTAATAATGAGACTCCCTCGCCTGAACCCCCAGAATATTATTTTTGCAACAAAGAGAAAACCTCGCTACACTAATAACATCTTTATTTATGTTTATTCTCATTTAGTGGAAGGGGACTGCGCATGGCACGTTCATACGATTTATCATTACTACCGTCGTTGCAGGAACAAGCAGCGTTTTTCAAACAACAGAGCCTTGATCTTGTGGCTTTTTGTGAAAAAGAATATACCGCTTTTTTGGCAGTCGTTGATCTTCAAAATGCAAAAACTGATGATGCAGCCATTAAAGAGAGTCTCGAAGAAATTTATGAATTTGCAGCAAGCCGTCTTGAAGCATTACAAGATATGATGCGTGATGAAGTGATGGCTGTTGAAGAATGGCAAAAGTCATTAAGCCAAGTTGAAAAAACTCGTGACACAGCATTGTGGGCCGATGTTGCAGAAGAAATGCTTGAAAATGCAGATTTTAAAACAGATGCAAATGAGTTTAAAGCATGGGCAACTGGTGAAATGGCAAGTCTTAAACGTGGTGTTGATGAAGTCCTTGCTGACTGGCGTGCTGCGGTTGAAGAAGGCAACGCGACCGATCTTGCACAATTTATCGAAGCGCTTGAGTCTATGGAAGATGAAGAAGCTGAAGGCGAATGCTGCGAAGATGATGAAGATGGCGATTGCTGTGCAAATGATGATACCGATGATGATTGCTGTGGTCGTCAAGATCCATGCTGTCGCGTAGAAGCTGACGAAGACGAAGAAGTATAATGGCAAAGAAGGTTCGTATAGTTCCTGGGTGCATTAGTTGTGGCACTTGTGAAGCAATATGTCCTGCAGTGTTTGTAGTTGAAGGGACCGCCCGTGTACATAACCACGGAGCGGTCGCTTCACATTCTGAGGCAGTTGATGAGGCGGCCGAGATGTGTCCGGTAAGTGTTATTGAAGTTACTGAGAGTAGTGACAAGGAATAAAATAAGTGAGCAAACATATCGTTGAAACACAGATCTACGATAAAGCCCGTAAAGAATGGACCGATGCCGGTCGTTTACGAGGTGTTAATCATTTGTTGCCCCGTGCAGTTGCGCGATGTGGCGATAAACAAGCAATTATTGGTTTTGAACGAACGGTTACCTATTCCCAGTTGTGGTATTACGTGCTCGTTGCCGCTGAATGGTTGATGGTTCGAGGGGTTTTAGAGTCTCATCGTGTGGTGCTTTATATTCCTAATTCTATTGATTTTTATTGTGCGTATTTTGCGGCATGGCATGTGGGAGCGGTGGTGGTGCCGTTGAATGTGTATCTGCACGCACGTGAAATTGCAGCTATTTTGCAAGATGCAGAGCCCACCGTAATTGTCACTACCTTGGGTATGCAAGAATCACTTGCTGCCGCTTTGGCTTTGCTGCCGGGGCAGCATCCTGCGGTGGTTGCTATTGATCAGTATCTGTGGGATTTTTCTTATTCATCAAAAGAGCTTGCTGAGCGCGAGAGAGCGCTGCTGCCCGTAGTGCGTCTTGTTGATGAAGTTGCTGTTATTCTCTATACCTCAGGCTCCACGGGAGCGCCTAAAGGGGTGGTGCTTAGTGGCCGTAATGTTATGGTGAATACGCTTCAAACGCGTGCACGTCTTGAAAAGACGCTGGGCTCATCCGGCGCAAAAGAGCGTTTTTTTGCGGTACTTCCGTTGTTTCATGCTTTTTCTCAAATTGCCTCTGTGTGGTTGCCAATCATGCTGGGTGCCACCAGTATTGTGGTTCCCAAAATAGATAGACGTGCTTTAATGCACGGCTTGCAGCTTAAGCCAACAATCTTTTTTGGATTTCCTGCGTTGTTTGGTCTTCTTATTATGATGCGAAACGCACCCATTCAGTCTATTAATTTGTTTGTGTCTGGCGCCGATGCGCTGCCTGATAAAATCCGTATGGCTTTTTCGCTTATGTACGGTCGAAAAATTTGCAGTGGGTATGGTCTTACTGAAGCGAGCCCTGTTATTGCGGTTGATGGCGAGGGGGAAGATTATCCCACCAACATGGTTGGCTGGCCGGTTGTGGGTGTGACGTGCCAAGTGCGTGATGATGAAGGGAATCCATTGCCCATTGGCACGGTAGGGACACTGTGGGTGTCTGGTGAAAACATTATGCAAGGATATTACAATGAGCCTGTTATGACCGCTCAGGTTATTCAAAACGGGTGGCTTAATACCGGTGACCTGGCAACCATTGATGCTGAAGGGTGCATAGCAATTGTGGGCCGGAGTAAAGATTTGATTATCAACAAAGGATTCAATATCTATCCGCAAGAAGTGGAAAATGTCTTACTGCGTCATCCCGCTATTTATAAAGCGGCGGTGATTGGCAAGGAAGAAGATGGCGGCGAGGTTCCTGTTGCGTATGTTGCACTGCGAGAAGGAACCAAAGTAATTCCTGCTGAAGTAACCGCCTTCTGCCGTGAAAATCTTGCTTCTTATAAAGTTCCGCGCGTGGTTACGTGCTTGCCCGATTTGCCGATGACGGCAACGGGCAAGGTTGATAAGAAAGTGCTTCGCGCTAAGCGTGATTAACGGCTCTTTTTTTTGTAGGCAGTTATCATATACATTCCATATCCAAGGACAAGTGCACCAATCAATGGCAGGGCTGAAATGATGCGTGCACCGTGATCAACTCCAATAATCTGCCAGCTGTAGTAGCTGAGAACTCCACATGATGCAAGACCAAGAAGCGATACCAGCAGGCTGGTTGCTTTTTTTGTGTATGAGATTGTGTCGCGTTGTGTTCTGATGATGAGGGCGCAAATAGTAAAAATGAATGAGATTAATATGCCTAGGTTTGCCATGGCATTGAGGACATTGCTGCTTGCTACGCAGGTGATGCAGAAAATAATTCCTACACAGTGAGCGATAATAGCGCCCAGTGGCCGTCCGGTTGCAGGGAGGCGATGCGCAAAAAACGGAGCGGCAAAGAGCAAGCGATCTTCTGCCATAGTACACAGCATTGCGCTATTGGCAACAATACCACCAAAAATTGCATTAATATGCGCCACAATGATTGCGCTCATGGTTACAATACTGAGCACTCTCAGGAGCCACGGGGAAGAGATGCTTAGATACTGTACAAAATTAATAGCGCCTTGGGTTTTAAGCGCCTCTGCTCCCATGATGGCAAGCAGGCTGAGGTGAAACAGTGTGTAAATAAGGATGGTGCAGATAAACCCAATGAAAATAGCGCGGCGGGTATTTTTTTTGCTGTCTTTAATAAGATGGCTGATGCTGCAGATTCCTTCAAAACCCCAAAAGCCAAAAATAGCCATGGGAATGGTAGGCACAAGAACCAGTGGTGAAGTAGCAAAAATTGATGGAGTTTTTGCGGGTGAAAAGTAGTAGAGCAAGCTGATGATACCAATAAACAGTGGAGTGAGCTTATACAGCGTTGCCATGCTTTGAATGCGGTCAATAAGGCCGATTGAGCGGAGGCTGAGAGCTCCTAAAATAATGACCAGCGCGATGCCTGAAACCACCGGAAATGCGGTGAAAAATGAGGCGTTGCATGAGCGAGTTATAATTGAAGTAAGACTCATAAGTTGGAGTGAGCCGATGCTTACATATCCTAAAAAATACATCCATCCGCTTAAAAAACCGGCGGTACGTGAAATAGTGTTGCTGCTATAGGAATAGAAGCTTCCTTGCCCTGGAAAGTATTCAGTTATGTGCGCGATGCACCAGACAACAGGAAAAAAGAGCGCGCCGGCAAAGAGCCAACCATAAAAACTTGCGGTTCCTGCATACTGAGTCATATACCCAGGAGCCATAAATGCTGAGGCGCCGACCATTAAGTTAACGTTCATTAAAATTGCGCCAACAAGAGACATTTTCGGCGATGCATTCATGGAAGTATCCTTAGTGTTAGAGAGAAATAAGGCCGATAGTCTGGCCGATTCATTTTTTAAATGCAAGAGGTGAGTTGTAGTGCGGGAATGCTTTCATGTTTTAAATAAAACTTGCGTGCATGCTGACTTTTTAAAGATACTGTATATACTAGTTCATGTATTGCTCATACGTTTTACCAGGAAATTAAGATGATAAAAAACTTTAAAGCTGCGCTGTGTGCTTTTTTACTGGCAGGAGTTACCTTGTGCGCCAACGTAGGTGCGCCTCTTGCGGGCAGCACGGCATACATTCAAAAACATAAGGCTGCGGCACAAAAGCATGAAGCAATTATGACACTGCTTGAGTCTCGTGTCCCTGAACTTACCACCGGGTTTCTTAATGGAACTGAGTGGATGTTTGATCACGCAAAACCTACAAAAGCTGAAAAACAGCAGGGTAAAGATTTTATTGCGGCATTGAATGCGTCTTCCGGACTGACAAAGAAAGAGAAGGCACGCGTGCGCGGGTTTGTTAATCGCAGTATTGGTGTATGGAGTGGCGGGAAGATTGCAGGGGTAACGATAGGTTCAGCGGTGGGGCTTTTTTCTGTAATCCACATAGGTCTCTTTTTTGCGCAGTTTAAAAGAATGAGGCGTGAGGAGAAAAAATCCTGGGGTAATCGGTCAGGAGCGAGCAAATATGGGCTTTTGCAGCAGGAGGATTACGCCAGTTGAAATCTGAAAC
>JBAXGS010000012.1:0-10843 GCA_037139275.1 bacterium
CATTTGCTGAGGGGTCACGTTGATCGTTAGCAATGAAGCGATGATGTACGCGAATCGGTTTTTCTATGACTTGAGCGACATGAGTAAAAATAGGATTAAACAGAGATTTTTTATTTTCAGGCAGGTATTTGTTTGCAATGTCACGTGTTTCTTTGAGTAGGTATCCAAGGCCGGGGAAAAATTGTGTGAGAAGTGGTGTTGCCGCAAGAGGGTCAGTTTTTGGTATTGTCGTTTCAAAAGTTACTCCGGTAGCAGCAAGGAGTGCGGGCGCTTGGAGGAGTGCGATTAAAACAATATTTTTTGTTGCAGTGTTTTTCATATACTACTTTCGTTTTTTAGAGACAAATACCTTATAAGTATAATGATTCATGGTTTTAAATTCAAGGGATTGAGGTCAAAGCTTTGAGTACCTGGTTGAAGTCGTCCGGGTACGGCGCGGTGTATGAATACGCTATTCCTTTATACGTAAACGAAAGGTTTCGGGCATGAAGCGCCTGTCTCCCAATGTATTTACTGGTGGTTCCATACGTGGCGTCGCCCAGGACTGGAAACCTTTCATGGCTGCAGTGCACTCTAATTTGATGGGTGCGTCCGGTCACAATAGTGAGTTCAAGGAGCGAGAGCGAGTGTTCAAAATATTTTTGTACGGTGTAATGAGTGGTGGCGTCTCGCGCAGTAATACCGTTTACACTCATTTTATGGCGGTGGACTGGGTCTCGACCAATAGGGAGTGATATGGTGCCGGCACGTGGTGGATATCCCACTACTATGGCATGGTATTGTTTATGTATGCTTCTGTTTTTAAAGAGTGCGGCAAGTGCGGTCAGTGCTTGTGGGTTTCGCGCAACAAGCAGGAGCCCAGATGTGTCCTTATCAAGTCGGTGGACGATTCCTGGCCGCTCTGTGCTATCAAACTGCAGAAACTCCGGGTAGCGAGCGAGCAGGCCATGAACAAGGCTGAGCTCGTGGGGCGCTGAAACGCTGTGATGTACGACAAGTCCGGCAGGTTTGTTGATTATGAGGAACTCTTTTTCTTCTGCAAGGACTTCAAACGGCACGTCATGAGGAGTAAGAGCAGAGAGGGGTGGATGAGGGATACGTACGCTGATGACATGCCCAGTAAGGACGGGGTAGCTTGGTTTAGTTATGGTTTGAGAATTGATGGTTATTGCTTTTTGCTTGATCCACTGGGCAATCTGAGATCGAGAATGGGCGCCGGCAAGGGCAGTGGTCAGAAATTGATCAAGCCTCATGCCTTCTTCAGGCTCAGTGACAAAAAAGGTGAGTGGTGTGCTGTTCATTGAAAAAACTCTGGTAACTACTTATCAAACTCATAATATATGGATAGAATAAAACAAGAATGAAAAACTATCTACTGCTAGCCGGAAAGGTGTTGCATGCTTCAGAATCAATTAGTTTCTCTTATAAGCCTTGAGCCCATTATTGATCAGGTTATTGATCAGAGCTCTGCCCGCGGTGTTGAGGGCTGGACTCGCTTATGCGCTGCTCATCCATCAGATATAGCTGATTTGATTGAGTATATAGCGCGACCTCACCAGTTGTCTCTTTTTATTAAGTTGCCTTCAGATATTGGATTGCGAGTCTTTGGCCGGTTAGAGCGTATGACCCAAGCCGACCTGCTTCTTCGTCTTAATAATGACCAGGCGGCGCACTTACTTAAAAATATGCATTCTGACGCGTTAGTAGATTTGTTTGAAGAGCTTGAAGATGACCAGGTTGAACACTTCTTAAAATTATTACAAAGCAAGCAGCGATCTCGGATTGTTAGTTTATTGAGTTTTGATCCTAAGTCTGCGGGTGGTATTATGAACAGCGATGTGTTCACACTGCAGAATGATCTAACGGTTAAAAGTTGTATTAATATTTTGCAGCGACTTTCTCCGCAGCAAGAAGTTCGTTATCGCGTCTATGTAACCGATAAAGACAATGTGCTGGTGGGCCATATAACTCTTGATAAATTGGTGCTTAATAAGCCTGAGACTCCTATTAGTACGTTGCTCAGTAAAAATGAAATTGTGATTAATGTGTATGAGGACCAAGAAGAAGCGGTTCGCAAAATGACTCACTATGGAGTGCTTTCATCTCCCGTGGTTGATGCGTATAATCATTTCTTGGGAGTTATTTCTGGTGATGACGTGGTGAACGTTATTGAAGAAGAAGCAAGTGAAGACGTGTATCGTATGTCCGGCGTTGGACATGTGGAGCGCTCCTATTTTGAAACGTCTATGAGTATGATGTTTTTTGAGCGAAGTAAATGGCTTGTTGGGTTGTTGTTGCTGCAAAGTGTCTCAAGTATGATTATGAAGCAGTTTAATGAGATGCTGGCGCAGAATGTTATTTTAACATTTTTCCTCATGATGCTTATGGGTACCGGTGGGAACGCCGGGAATCAATCGGCTACGCTGGTTATTCGTGGTCTTGCAACCGGTGAAATTGGGCGAAAAAAACATATGCTTGTATTTTTGCGTGAGTCGATGCTCAGTCTGTTTATTGCAAGTTTATTGGGCACCATTAGCTTTGCACGGGTTTGGTTAATGCATGGTGATTTGGCTGCAGCGTTTGCCATTAGTGTTTCGCTTGTCTGTATTGTCTGCACCTCTATGCTTTTGGGTACCCTGATTCCCTTAACATTACATCATTTTAAAATTGACCCTGCGCACTCGGCGGCACCATTTTTGGCAACATTGATGGATGTGGTGGGAACGCTTATGTATTGCACTATTTGTAGCTGGCTTTTGAGTTGATCGGTACTGCATGGACACAGCGGTAAGATCTGGTGTAGTGTGCGTGCCCAGCTCTGGTATTAGATAAGGAATAGATAATGAAAAAATATACGCTTCTTGGTGCCTGTGCACTTATGATTGTTTTGGCTTCTGGGTGTGGTAAAAAACAAGAAACTCCAGTAGATGCAGCTGATTTGACTGCAAAAAAAACTGAAATGACTTCAGCGATTTTTACGGCGGTTAATAAACGAAATTATGATCACGCACAAGATCTTCTGACAGCGTTTGTTGATCTGTTTCCCGGCGATGTTCAAATTGCCTCGTTTAAATTAATGATTGCGGACGTACATTATGAGCGAGGTCACTACGCAGAGGCTTATGAAGCGTATAAGCATTTTCAAGACTATTATCCAGCAGATCAACATGCAGAGTATGCATTGTATAAATCGGCACATGCAAAATTTAATCAAGCACATCATGCGGCGTGTGATTCAAGCCCTATAGAAGAAACGCTTATGTTGTGCCGTGAGTATTGTAATCATGCTGATTATCTGCAGTATCGGGTGCAGATTGAAGATTTAGCGCGTACCTGCAAGAAGAACTTGCTACAGAAAGATTTATATGTTGTTAACAGTTATCTGACACAGCAGCGTTTTGCTTCAGCACGGCATCGACTTGAGTATATTGCAAGCAAGTTTGATTTAAAGCAGGATGGTGAAGATCATTATCTGTTTTACAAAGCAAAGCTTGCAAGAGCGGAAAATAATCAAGCAGAGCTTGCCCGGACGATTGATGACCTGCATGCAGATTACCCAGACTCTCCAGTAACGGCAATGGCAGATCGACTGGTTGGAAATAGGGGCTTATTTAGTTGATTTTACTGATTTTCTCTTTTTTGATTGAGCCGGAGTAATCTTCTGCCTTAACAGATCAAGTTTTTGGTAATAGGAGTCTTCGCTTGAAGGCTCCTCATTTTTTTCTGTATCAAGTTTTTCAAATTCACAAAATTGCGCATTGCGGGACCTGAGATATTCTTGTGTTTCAATAATAGCGTTAAGGCCAAAAGATTCTGATGGATTACGCGTAAACGTTGGTTGTTGATTTGCATCCAGAAGGGGAAAACAATCTTCGCGTGCTTGCTCGGTATTATGAAATGATGAAAGACGTTGAAAGCTAAATCCAGCCTGCTTTGTTTTAAAGAGATGGTAGAGGAGTGCGCCATACCCCATAGCGACTGCTGATGTTACGGAAGGGTTGATCCAGCGATGTTGTGCGTTTTGATTAAAGTATATGAGGAGAGCTCCTGCTGCGGCAAGAAGTGCACCGCTGACTGTTGCATAAATAATGCCTTTTTTCTTTTGTTGGGAGATGTATCTTTTGTATGCATGAATAGTGCTGGTAATACGCATAAATGCTTGTTCTATATAGCGATCAAGCACTCGGGGAGTCAAAGCAGTAACGGTTGTGGGATGGATGAGAAGAGCGCTTGAGGTATTAAACACACAGAGTTTAATGTCGATATGAGGTGTTGTAGCGTCATTTGCAATAAAGAGAAGAGGTGCTTCAATGTTATATTGCTCACTTAAGTTTTGAATAAGAGTATTGAGCGAGGCACATTGTTCTGGTTTTATAAGAGTAATGGGCTGTGTGTAGGGAAGGGTTGCCATAGAAAAAATATCTTGAAACATTTTTTCTGCGGCAGTGGTGGGATAACAAGTATAGTCAGCGGGGAGTGTTTGTCTGTATTGAGCAATTTCTTCTGCATAGGTGAGCGGGATTGGCTGGCAGGTAATTACTGCTGACATACACGCGATAGCGCCGATGAGTATTTTATTCATAAGAAGTTCTCCGTAATCATATTGTTAGTGACTGGGAAATAGCGGGATAAGCATATACTACAATTTTACAATGACTTACTATTGTTTAGATATTGATTTTTCTTTTCCTGAGTAGGTATTTTTTACATAAGGTATCAATAGAATACAGTGTATTGCATTAAAAGGAAGTTTATGCAAACACAAAAGCAACTAGGAACTTGTGGAGAGTTGTATGCAGCTCGCTATCTTGAGGCACGTGGCTATCGTATGATCGATTATAATTTTGCTGTACATGATGTGGGCGAAATTGATCTTATTGCGCGGCATGATATTTTTTTAGTGTGCGTCGAAGTGAAGACTCGAGTGAGTTTGGCAGTACCATTTACCTATTTAGTCCCTTGGAGTAAACAGCGTAAAATTATACGGACTGCTCAGTATTACGTACAACGACATCGATTGCATCAGTTGGTTGTTCGATTTGATGTGGTCTTTGTTGATATGAGTACCGGAGCGCCGGTCATTACTCATATCCCTAATGCATTTATGTATTGAGAGGTTGTTTGTAATTCATCCAGAGATAGAGTGGAATGCCACTGAGTATAAATACACTTGAGGTTGCTAGTGTGTCATATGATGCGCTTGCAATGATCCATACGCAGAAAACTGTTGCAATAGAGCACCAGAGAGTTTTGATGAGCGGGACGGTTTTTTCACGAAGCAGTAGTATCCAGTACGCGCAGCAGCAGCTGAGGTAGATAAAAAGAAATGCAACAACCGAAAGATCTATAATAGTAGCAACTTGCTCGTGAAGGCTTTTGTTGCTGAGTAATGCCAGAATGGGTGTAATTCCGAGCCCGCTCATGATAAGTCCCCAAAAGGGAGCGCCTTCTGCTGTTTCACGGCAGAAAAAAGAGGGAAAGAGTTTTGCTTTGCCCAAGCCAAATGCAATCTGCCCACTGGTTAATGTCCAGGCATTGAGTGTACTAAGGCACACGATTGAAGACACAATTGAAATGATGAGGTGCCAATTGCCGCCAAATACGGTTTGGGCCGCATCAACGTATGGAGCGGCTGAAGTGGCAAGCAGTGAGCTGGGGACTGCGCCCATAATGCTGACGCTATTAAAGAGATACAGAAGTGCAACGCAGCTTGTACCGGTAATAAGCGCAAGCGGAATGGTGCGGCCTGGATTGTGTACCAGTCCCGCAGGAGCAGTGGCCGATTCAAGGCCAATAAAGCCCCAGAACGTAAATAAGACAATTTTGCTGACGATTGCAAAGAGTGAGAGCTGCGCTATGGCAGGGCTCACCGCTACGTTGAGGGCGCTGTAGTGAGGGAGAATAAGCGCAGGAAGAATGAGGAGTGGAATAAACTTGAGAATAGTGAGGAAGAATTCTGCTTTGCCGATTATGTGTGCGTTGCGTAAGTTCAGCGCAGTTACTGCGATGAGCAGAGAGAATTGCAATGCAAAATAGCTGTAGGGTGATTCAAGACCAATTACCGGGCGTAGATAGCCCACGCATGCAGCAAATACAACAGTTGTACTCACCCATGAAATAAGCCAATAGGTCCATCCCACAAAGAATGTAGGAATGTTGCCAAACACTTTTTGGACGTAAATGTGGGGACCGCCGGTTTCGGGGAACTTTTGACAAAGCTGTCCAAATACATACGCAAGCGCAATGGCGCCACACCCGGCAATGAGCCAGCCCAAAAATGTGTAGTAACCAAACGGCGCAAGAGTGGTCGGGAGAATGAAGACGCCGGAACTGATCTGGCTTCCGGTTACGAGGGCAAAGACTGGCCAAAAGCCAAGTTTTTTTGAGGTGTCTTGTGTAGTCATGAGAGATCTTTCTGGATGGTATAGTGATTCTGTAGTCTGGCGAGTATTGTTTTCATAAACACAAGCCCTTGAGGTGCAAAACGTGCAATCTCATCGGCAATTTCTTGTTTGTACGTGCAGGGTATTTTGTTTCTTTGTTCAATCATCGTTATGAATTGGCACGATTCTTCTTTGCTCAGAAGGCCATATGTTGCTGCTTTGTGCGCAACGAATTGTGGCCTTCTTTTGGTATTGTGCAATCCCTTTGTGTTTTTAAGGTAGGTCTTGAGTAGTTCCCAGAAATTATTTACGCAATATTCAAAGCGCTTTATCACAGAGTCGCTGTATATGTTGAGAACTTTATCATCCTGTTCATGCGTACTGAAAACCTTGGTTTTATTTGCATACAAGGTCGTTGATTCCTCCAAGGTGTGAAGCATGCGTTCCATTTGATTAAATGTATTGGTTAGTTTTTTGCCAATCATTGTTTCTACGCTCTCTGTTCCAATATTTCTGCGACGTATGTAATTGTTTTAGTGGCATAATCAAAGTTGATGCCTACCAAGAAGAGTTCTTTATGTTGTATGGAGTATCTCTCGTAATATTTCTTTTCATGTATTTGCGCCAGCGCCACTTCGGGTGATGCATTGAGTTTAAACTCAAATACGTACACGGTGGATCCGGTTTGAATAACCATATCGGTGTTGCCTCGTGCAACTGATACTTCCGATTCAGCATTGATTTGCAGCAAAATGCAGATCATATGTAAAAGAGCATGGTAAAACGATTCTCGTTCTTGATGAATACGATGAGGGATATGGGCCAAGAGTGACTGGAATATGCTGCAAAATGAACCGATATTTTTATCCTTCAATGCTTTTAAGAGACCGCTCTTAGCTTTGTCTGCTGTGCTGTTGCTTACTGTTAACGATGTACAGAGAACTAATTGATTTAATGATTCACGTATTTCTTGGTTTGGGTAGGTAAGGATGTCGCTTGCTGCTCTTTCATTGAATTTTTCTATGGTTAAGTAGCCAGATTGCAGCATGAGCATGGCAAGAGGAAGCGGTTGATAATTGTTTTCCTCGTCTTTTGTGCTGATATCAAATGTATCAAGATCTGCGCTTGATATTTCTTCATGATCGATGGTGGCAAAATCATATACTTGGTGTTGAATCAGTTTGACAAGAAATGTTGGTGTGCCACTAGCCACCCAATAGTTTTTGAGTTTTTTATGTTTTAAGTAGAGAAGAACAGAGTAGGGATTGTAAATTTTATCTGTAGGGTAATCTGACATCTGATACCCATTATACCAGGTGCGTATATCATGCATAATTGCGTCAACAGTTGTTCTTTTTATAGCTGCGCAATCAATAAGATATTGAGTGAAATTAGTTATAATTTCTTGTTCTGTGTATCCACAAAGAGCAGAAAATTCTTCGCTGAGTGTTATGTCATCAAGGTTATTAGGACCAGAAAAAAGGGATGTTTTTGAGAACTTTGTAACACCAGTTACGAAGGTAAAATGGATGAATTCATCCAGCGCTTTCACTGTTGTATAAAAACTTTTGAGGAGCTCGCGTACTACCAGTGCCGTAGAAATATCATCAATATGTTTAAGCAGTGGTGAGTCGTATTCATCTATCAAAAAAGCTATTTTTGTTGGTGAATGTGCGGCTATGTGGCGGATGAGAATTGAGAGTTTGGTGCTGGGTGACTGTACTGCCTTAAGAGAGATGTTGTATTGCTGTGCAATTGTTTCAAGCCGGTTACTGAGCCCTTCAATGAGTGATTCAAGTGACGTAGAATCTATTTCGGAAAAATCGATATGAATAACTGGTCGTGTCTCCCATACGTAGTCACTATTTTTACCTATCCAGAGGTCTTTAAACAACTCCTTGTTACCGCCGAAAATCTCTTTAAGCGTTGAGATGAGGAGTGATTTGCCAAAGCGGCGGGGACGAGAAAGAAAACAGCGGATATTATTTTTTATAAGCCGATGAATGATTTCGGTTTTATCCACGTACAGAAGGTTGCGGCTAATGATCTCTTCTAGTGTGCTTACGCCAATAGGGAGTTGTTTTTTGAGAGACATACTACTGATTCCTTATTAATGGAGAGTAATGAACTCACTGTTTGAGTCCATTACTCCAGTGTGGGGGAGATGGGCAGCGGTGTCAAGGCATTATGCCACTGCGCAGCCTGGTTTAGAATCAGAGAAAGAGTATATCATTCTTCGGGAGTGTCATGAGTGTATTTGAGAATATCACCCGGCTGACATTGCAGGTATTTACAAATGCTTTCAAGCGTAGAAAACCGAATAGCTTTTGCCTTTCCTGTTTTGAGGATGGAGAGATTTGCCATAGTGATACCAACTTCATCAGAGAGAGTTTGAAGGCGCATTTTTTTGCTTGCCAGGATTGCATCAAGAGATACGATAATAGCCATATGTCTTATTCCTTTGTGGTTATACCGTGAGTTGTTGTTCATCATTCAGCTTACACGCTTCACTCATGATCAGCGAGAGAAGGAGTATAAGGCTTGCATACCACAAAGTAGAACAGCTGCCTGAGCCAAATGAGGCAACAAGGTAGCGGTGGCCAGGGAGATTTGAAAGTGTTGCGCAGGCAACAAGGAGGCAATTAATAATCGGTGTCAGAATGAGTGCATCGATGACAAAGAGTATGCTGAGGTATTTAAAGAGCGTTACATTTGCGGTAGTGAAGAACTCTCCGTTTTTATAGTTTTTAAAGAGGTAGTGGAGAATGATAAAGCTTACGATGAGGGAGCCGATATTAAGAAGGTCGGCGCTGAATACGAGAAGGTAATGAGCGGCACTCCAGGTAAGTGAACTGAGCTCGACCGGGCCTTCTGGTGTTTGAATAGTTCTGTACGCGTGGGTAAGCATGTTGCCAGGGAGGGGGAGGTGTGCGACAACGCTCATTATCCATGAAGCGCCACGGTATGAGATGCTTCCTGTGCAGTAACTATATCGTGCAACGGTAAGCAACCATTCTGTGAGTAGTAGGCACGGTGTTGCGCAGACGAGGAATGTTGTGCTGTGAAAGAGATACGAACTTAGTTTTTTAATATTCATCATATGATGCCCTTTGGTTTTGAGGTGTACATGGTCTGTATGGTAACGAGTGATATATCGATTGTCAATAAATAAATATTGATTATCGATATTAGTTGGAGATGTAACTTGCGAAAAATGGAATGGTGAGGCAAGTCAGTCAAATAGAGAAAATATCTTATGAAATCAATCTTTTTTAATTGTTTTTCTCTAAAGTTGTACAAAAATGAAAGTCGAGTTATCATTTTGTACAGACAAGCGATAAATGCTTTTATAATCGGAAGATTTTTATGTACATACAAAGAGCTGTGGCCCAAAAATTAGCACATTTAGCAACGAAATTTCCTGTTATTGCCCTCTTGGGTCCTCGGCAATCTGGTAAAACCACTGTCGCTCAAGAAACCTTCCCTCGGCATACCTATTTTTCATTAGAAGATCCTGATATTCGTATTCGGCTCCAAGAAGATATGCGGAGTTTTTTAGAAGCTGATTATGGGGAAGGAGTAATTATTGATGAGTTTCAGAATGAACCACAGATAGTCTCATATATTCAGGGGATTGTAGATAAGAACTATCGCCCTGGGTATTTTATACTTACGGGGTCGCATAATTTTTTGATGAATCAGGCGATTACACAGTCGCTTGCTGGTCGAGTGGGCATTATGACCTTGTTGCCTTTGTCTGTTCAGGAGTTGAAGGAACATTTTGCAGCGCCTTTATCGCTTAATGAGATGTTATTTACTGGAAGTTACCCTGCGTTGTATTCGCGGAACTTTCTTCCGGCAGAATTTTATGGCAATTACCTTAACACGTATGTTGAAAAAGATGTCAGGCAGCTGATTAATTTGGTGAAGCTTACTGATTTCCAAAAATTCATTCGACTGTGTGCGGGCCGCATAGGGCAGTTGCTGGAGGTTTCGTCTCTTGCTGATGATTGTGCTATTTCTGTTCCGACGGTTAAAGCTTGGCTTAGTATTTTGGAGGCGAGTTATATTATATTTTTACTACAGCCGCACTTTGTTAATTTTAGTAAACGGCTGGTGAAGTCCCCCAAGATTTATTTTTATGATACGGGACTGGCGTGTTATCTGTTAAGAGTTATCTCTGTTGATCAGCTGAGTGAACATTATCTGCGAGGAGGCTTATTTGAATCGTTTATTCTTTCTGATATGAAAAAGCATTTTTATAATAAGGGAGAAGAGCCACCGCTTTATTTTTGGCGAGATAATCATCAGAATGAAATCGATTGTATTATCGATTATGGAACCAAGTTGGTGCCTGTAGAGATTAAATCAAGTAAGACTTTTAATGAGCGTTTTTTTGAAAAGCTTGGATATTACTCTGAGATTGCACGATCTGACTCGCGAGAAAGTTCTGTTGTGTA
>JBAXGS010000013.1:0-9545 GCA_037139275.1 bacterium
CCTGAGAATAACTTTTGAGCAAGTAGTAAGCGGCAGCGCTGCAAGGGTTTGCGCGTTACATGCGGCCTGAATATGAGAAGTAGTGTATACGCAGTAAGACAAACGCACTATGTGGGGTGCGGTGAATGATAGAGGGGATAAGACTATGCATAAAACAATAATACAACAGCTGATAAGAGGCATGGTGATTGCGGGCTTAATGGCCGGCGGCATGATGGCACAAGATGCGGACGCTGGCGCTGAAGGATGTGCAGGAGCTGGCGCTGGCGCTGGCGGTGTACTAGTGGCTGGTAGGATTGAGGTTGATCTGGAAGACGCGGACGCTTTATTTGACGCGGTTATAGCAGATAATCGTGGTGCTTTTAGATCCGTATTAGACCCAAAGTCTCCAGCAGAACGTACTGCTTTGGTGTATGCGGATGTGCTTGCGTGTGGCTCACTGCTCTCTACAGTTGTTTGCGGAGATAAAGTTCAATGTCTTGAGTTACTTATTGAGTATGGTATTGATGTCAATCGTCGATTTGTAAATCGTGAATTGCCCGGAATGTTAGCTGAACCCCGATTGCCCATAAGTTTAGCTGCAGAATACGGCTGTGTTGGGGTCATGGAAGTCTTGCATAAGCATGGGGCTGATTTAAATGGGGTTGATTCAAGGGGGTTCCCTCCTTTGTTGCTAGCACTTGCTAACCTGCAGATAGAAACTCATCAGTGGTTGCTTGATAATGGCTGTGCATTTATCTCAATACGCCCTAAAGAAGAACATCCTATTTGGGAGGACTTGCATAACCTTATTAAGATTTTCTATGCAAGGAGGCGTTCGGAAGGTCGTAGTCATGAAGAGCTGTTGGCTAGATTAAACCTGATTAGTGCGAACCATCACGAGGTATATTTACGAGGCACTCGCTGGAGTCTCTTGCGACGTGCATGGTGCGGGGTGGTTGCTCGTGGGGTCTTTGCCAGAAAAGCACAGCAAGCTGCGACGGGAGCGCCAGCAGGAAAAGCTCCGGCGGCTGGAAGAGCTAAAAGACCTCGGGGTCACAGGTACGTGACAAAGTCCTGAGAATAACTTTTGAGCAAGTAGTAAGCGGCAGCGCTGCAAGGGTTTGCGCGCTATATGACGCAGGCTGGTTTTATAAAACTTTACAATTCCATGGGAGTGCGATGGTTTCCTCATCGATTCGATAGCAATCGCTTCCGGCGTAGATAATGAGGCCTGGCATTATGGTCACGGTATTGTTTTGGTATGTTTCGCGAAATGCTTTTAATCCTCGGGCGTCGTATTTATTGAGCGTCGATTGCATCTTGATTTCTATGGGATACAGTTTGTTGTCCAGTGCAATTACTAGATCTACTTCTGCATTGTTGCCACTCCGCCAATGATATAATTTTGTGGTAAAAGGAAATGCGCTAAGCAGTGTGTCGATCATATTGACGATGTACGTCTCAAATAATGCACCGCGTTTCGGGTTACTTCTCAGAGCCTCGGGGCTGGAGATATGTTGGAGGTAGCAGGCAATGCCAGTGTCAGTGAGGTACCCTTTCTTCTTTTGAGAAATACGTTTGATGGTATTGCCATCATAGGCCGGAATGTCTTTCCATTGATAGTTTTGTTTGAGGAGGGCGACCCATTTTTTTGCTCTGACTCCTGCAACATCAATCTCTCTACCAAGCTGATTATAGTTTATTTCTTGGGCGGTAAGGCCGGCCATAATTCCAAAGAAATCGGTAAAGCCTTCAATATCTTGAATGTTTTCGAGGGCTCGGATATCTCGTTGAATATAGGTTTGTATATATGAAGCTATGCTGTCATGAAGGACGTCATTTGGGGTTTCTAAATACCCGGGCATGCCGCCACGCCATATTAATTCAAGTGGTGAGGCTATTGTAAGTGTTCCGACTACAAAAGAAATAAGGGTTGACGGGTTTTCTAAATAGCGCTCAAGCCAGGTTGGCTGTGATACGCAATCCATTTGTTCGTATATGGTCATAGGACCCATTGGGAGTATTATGACCCGGCCAGCCATGCTTTCTGCGACAGAAGAGAGCATGGCAAGGTTCTGAGATCCGGTAAGGAGGTACTGCGGACGATCAGATGATTGATCGACAATGCGTTTGATATGACTGAGAAGCTGTGGTACGTATTGAATTTCATCAAGAATGATTGGTGCAGGATGATCTTTAAGGAAGAGTCCAGGATCCGCTTTTGCCCCTCGAATATCTGTATCTGGATCGAATGTTATAAGAGGAAGATTAGGGAATGTGTTTTGCAGAATGGTGCTTTTGCCTACTTGCCGTGCGCCGGTAATAAGAACGACTTTTGACGAAGCACTTATTTTTTGTAGTTTGTTTGAAATATGGCGATTTTTAAACATATATGTCCCTGTAAAATATAAAAGTACCATGCACTTGTGTTTTTATTATATGTAAGTGCATGGTACTTTACTAGTGTTTGAATGAAATATGCTTGTTTAAGAGCAGAGTAATGATTGTATTGACCTTGAATTGTGTGTTTGGTTACTTTTTTTACATGAAATACACTATTGAATTTACCAATAAAGCACATAAAATATTTCTTTCATTGCCCCGGGTGATTCGGTTTGCGCTCGAAGATAGATTGCAGCGTATAGCAGATGATCCTTATAGGCCTGATAATAATGTCAAAAAAATGAGTGGATTCAAGGACTGTTATCGGTTGCGACATGGAGATTATAGAGTTGTATATGATATTATTAATGGTACACTTGTTTTGAAGGTAATAGCCGTTGGCCATCGGAGTGAGGTATATCGATGAAGTTGAATCCACAGATAATTTATAAAAAGAACACGCCTGAATACGTAATTCTTCCTTTTAAGCAGTACAGCGCAGTGCTTGAGATGATTGAAGAACAGCTCTTGACTGAGCACATTAAGCAGCAGGAGGTTGAGGGAGGGGAGATTTTTCCTAGTGAGCTTGTATTTGCTATTTCAAGGGGTAAAAATCGTATTAAGGCATATCGTGAGTATCGCAAACTCTCTGTACAAGAACTTGCTGAAGCGGTAACAGTTACTACTCAGCAGATAGAATCGCTTGAGGCTGGAACTTGTGTAGCATCTCATAAAATTCTGAAAGCTTTGGCAAAAGCTCTGCAAGTAGATGCGTCTGATTTGACCTAAGTTCTTTATAGCTCTGCACATTCTACTTGGTTTTAATATCAGGCAAGATATTGAGCGCAATCTTTGTAGGATTATTGATTTTCCGCCTGCTCAATAAGCGTGGTGAGCTTTGGTTTGAGATAGTGCCAGTACGCAAGAAGCTTATGAGATTGTTCTATGAGGGTGTTTGTGTGCTCTGTAATCGTCTCATAGTCATCTGCATAATCGTGGGTTATTTGGTTGCGAAGATCACGAATTTGCATCCACCATGCTGCGTCATTCAGGTATCTGAGTTTTTCTAGTGTATTGAGTTTATCAATGAAGGTAAGGGCTGTCTCTCCGGTGATTGCCAGAATTGCGGGGAAGATTTTGTTTCCTATAGTGTCTTGAAGCTTTCCAAACCGAGAATAGATTACCTCTACGTAAGCAGATTCTTCTTTAGAGAGATTCTTTATTGAGTCTTCGGTGAATGGAATGAGATGTTTTACATCTTCCATGCTTGTTTGGAGCCTGAGTGCGTGAATATCATTACAGACTATGCGACGGGAGAGAAATGTATTTTTTTCATCATTGGGCATGGTCCACCCGTGATCCGAAAAGCCAGAGGTGGTCAGTGGCAGCAAATAGTGTTTTAAACGATTCTGTGATTGCAGTAATTTGATGTTTAGTAAGTCTCATAATTAATTCTCGTATGTGTACACATTTCCTATAGTGTGCGGTACGAGTGGCGGTGTGTCAATGGTAAGGGTGCTGGCATTCTGCTTTGATTTGAGAAAAGTCATAATATATGCTTTACTACCGCATATTTTTTACTTCTATACAGCATGAGATTTTGATGATACAGAAAAAAAATGACACACTTGTTCGTCAGCTTGGCACTATTATAGGCGGCTCTCTTCTTGAAGGTCTGACCATGCGTTTGGGGTTCGAATATCCCCTTGAGTCGGTAAAAACAGGCAAGTTTGTCTGTGTTAAAGGAGAGAATTATCATTTCTTTTCACTGATTACCGATATTCAGCTTCAGGTCACTAACCCAGATATTCTTACCTTTCCCCCTTCAAAGCAGGAGCTCTTTTTATACGCCATGCTCCGCAAGCGAGATATGTATGCTCAAGTTATGCTGCGGCCAATGTTGATGCTGGATGCTCATACACATGCGCGTCTTCCTGTGAAAACAATTCCGTCTCATTTTGCTGACGTGTTTGAAGCAAGTGCAGCCGATGTGGCGCATATTTTTGGTTCTGAAGTATCACATCGTAAATATTTTAATATTGGCAGTCCGCTTGATATGCAGACTCCTATTTGTCTTGATCTTGCATTATTTGCTGAGAGATCCAACGGTATTTTTGGTAAAACAGGAACGGGTAAAACATTCATTACTCGTTTGATTCTTGCCGGCGTGGTGAAAAGTAAAGCGGCGGTGAACCTTGTATTTGATATGCATTCTGAATATGGCATGCAAGCTCGTAAAGAAGGAGAAGGGGTTCAATTTGTGAAAGGGCTGAAGACGTTGTTCCCGGATAAAGTTGCCATATTTTCACTCGATCCTGAATCTACGCGTCGTCGAGGATGTGCGCCTGATGTAGAAGTCTTTTTAAGTTTTGATGATATTCGCGTAGAAGATGTGATGCCGCTGCAAGATGAGTTAAATCTTCATCCAACCGCTCTTGAGGCCGCTTATTTAATTTCAGCTAAGTATCGCAAACAGTGGCTTTCTGTGCTCCTTGCGCGTGGTTCACAAGCAAAAGAGTTTGCAGAGGAAATTGGAGCACATGCAGAATCGGTTGCGGCCTTGTATCGTAAGTTAAAGCGGCTGGAAAAATTTCCGTTTCTGCGTAAAGAATCGGTTGGCGCATCAGTCATTGAGACATTATTTGAGTATCTGGATCGCGGTATTCATGTGGTGCTTGAATTTGGTAACCACACCTCGCTGCTGTGCTATCTGCTTATCTCTAATATTATTACCCGTCGCCTTCATGATATTTACATTGCCAAGACAGAAAAATTTTTATCAACACAGCAGTCATCAGATGAGCCTAAAAAACTTATTATTACCATTGAAGAGGCGCATAAGTTTTTGAATCCGCAAGCGGCCAAGCAAACTATTTTTGGGGTAATTGCTCGTGAAATGCGTAAATATTATGTGTCACTGCTGGTGGTGGATCAGCGCCCATCTGGTATTGATCCAGAGATTATTTCCCAGCTTGGGACAAAAGTGGTTGCACTTCTGTCTGATGATAAAGATATTCAGGCGGTGCTTACTGGGGTGAGCAATGGAACAGGACTGCGCGCGATTCTTGCCTCTCTTGATACAAAAAAACAAGCGCTGGTAATGGGGCATGCTGTGCCCATGCCGGTTGTGGTGAAGACACGGGAGTATGATGAGCAGTTTTACGCTGACATGATGGCGCAGGTTGGCATGCGAAAGCTGGATGATTTAGTGGATGAGATTTTTTAATTATTGTTATATAGTTGCAATACAGGCAACTAAGTATGTGGGGGGCTATACATATGAATACTATTTTTAAACGATATTTTATGACAGGTTTACTTGCTGTTTCGGTAGCAAGTGGGCTTATGGGACTTGAAAGAGGGTCTGAAACTTCTTGCTCGACATCCGCTGTTCTTATTCCTGACAAAAGAATAATTGTTAAACTTGAGAATGACCTAGCAATGGCTATGCAGTTAAATGATACAGCTTCGCTGCAAGCGTTACTGAAGTCTGCTGCTGTGGACATAAATCGCCGATTTGTTTACGCAAATGGTGGCCATACTTTGCTTACTTGGGCCGCTTCTTTGGGTCGGCAAGGTATAGTACAATGGTTGATTAAGAACGGTGCTGAGAAAGATTTGCCTGATGCTCATAACTTGACGCCTTTATTTGTCGCCGTAAAAAAACGTAATTTTGGTTTGGCCACGTTTTTGCATGAGTTAGGTTGCAGTGTGAGAGTAAATGATGGTGGCTCCAAACGCACACCATTGCATTTTGCTGTTCTTGGTGATTCTGTAGAGAATGTAGCTTTATTAATAAGTTGGGGTGCTGATGTAAATGCACAAGATTACTGCGGGAATACCATACTTGATTGGGCTTTAACATCAAAAGATGCGTGGAATCGTGCTGATGTTGTGAGATTGTTATTAGGTCGTGGTGCTCAAGCATCACAACGTACACTGGATCTTGATATATCAATTTTTAAACCAGAGCTTCGCGATGTTGTGTTGGATCTCAAAAACATGAAAAAGTACTGGGGCCCATTGCGTGATGCTTGGGCAGGCGCGGTTGTGCGAAGCATTATTCGTGGTCCACGAGTTACACTACCAGTTCCATCTGAACCAGCCGGCGCATCTGAGCCAGAAGGACCATCTAAACCAGCCGACCCATCATATGTTGCGCCACAAGATTAAATCGATATTACGATTGGTGCTTGGTGTGGTTTGCGGATAATGATGGCGCGGGTTCTGTTGTTTTTTCATTTGTGTCTGTATGATCTGTTTTTTCCGGCGCCATGCTTTGCTGAGTAAAGCTCAGCGGTAATAGTTTACTGATGCGGTAGGTGCGTACATCAAATCCATCACTATTTTCTTGTGCGCGTGCCAAATGAACTTCTGTTTCAGGCAGCGCAAATTCCGCAATAATTTGACGGCAGGCACCGCACGGCGAGGGAAATCCACTGCCACTTGCAACAATTAAAATGTGTTGAATAGTCTGTTTGCCGTGTTGTCCAACGAGTGCGCCAATTGCATTTGCTTCTGCGCAGAGTGTTAAGCGGAATGAAACATTTTCTACATTGCAGCCGGCAGCAATAATACCGGAAGTGGTTATGAGCGCCGCGCCAACGCTGTAGTGAGAATAGGGGTTGTATGCTTTTTTCATCGCTTCGGTTGCGAGTGTATACAGTTTTGTTTGTGTTTCAGAAATGATCATAGCTATTTTTCTTCCTCAGTAAAAAACGTGCCGACATCTGCAAGAGGCACCAGTGTATTTCCTTGGTAGGTTCCTCGCGAGCCAGTGTATACCACATAACCACGAGTTCCTTCTGTAAGTTTTTTAAAAATTTCGATGTTTTTAAAAAATGATGGGTTACAGGTTGCGCTTGATTTTATTTCAATAGCATGAATAATGCCGCTCCATTCTCCGATAAGGTCAACTTCTACGCCGTCGTAGTCTTTCCAAATATGAGCGTGGTATTAAAAGAGTTCTGTAAATGTCTATCTGATCGCCACATTCAGTTGCAACACTCTGTAATAAACTGCTTAAACGAGGCGTTGGCGGCTAGATTCTGCCCAAATGCCGGTAAGGGCAATGGCAATCGCATCGGTCACATCCTCTTTTACCCCGCCTTTTAATGCTTTCAGGGCGGGCAGCATAGCACCGAGCGCGGTGGCAACTTGTTCTTTACTTGCTTTTCCATACCCGGTCACCGCTTGTTTTATTTGGCAGGGGGCAAGCTCATGGAGAACTAGTTTGTGGTGTTGACTTAATAGGTAAAGAATCGAGCGCAAGTAGCCAAGTTTAATAAAGCTTTGGGGGTTTTTACCGAGAAATGGAGTTTCAATGGCCAGATGAGTCACTGTGTGGGTTTTTATTTTTTCACTTAAAAATGTATGAAATTGTTCAATGCGTTTGGGCATAGGATCTGCTGATGACATTTGTAAATAGCCGTAATCAAAGATCGATGTTTTGCCTTGTAAGACTCGAGCAATAGCAAATCCAGTAATATGGGATCCTGGGTCGACACCAAGAATAATCATAAGCATTCCTTTTTGTGAGTACGTTCTGCACGTAGTTCATTGACAAGAGTCCAGTGGTTTTTTTTACAGTACAATCATTGTTTTTTGTAATACAAGGATTTTATATATGAAAGCGCGCAGCCTGGTTACTTTGTGGATGGTCTTAATAAGTTGGTGTGGTATTGCGGCGGCGCAGGACGGTAAAGCAGGTGTTGCTGCCGTGGTGACTCCTCTTGATGACTACATTGTTTTTTTAAATGATGGTATTACCAAGGCATCAGGAGATGTTGCCACTAAAACAGCAAAAGTTGAGCAATTAAAAAAAACAGTTACAGAGCTTGAGCAAAAACAGTCGGCAGAACAAAAAGCTGGCCCTGTGGGAGTGCTTGCTGCTGCCGCAGATATTGCTACTAAGGCAAGTGCTCAGACGGAGTATCTTGAACGTAAAAAAGAACTTGATGTACTTACAGTGTCTCTCACAGATGCGGCTGATTCGTTGACGAGTTTAAAAAAGCAGGTAGCGATGTATGAATATATAAAAAACAAGCTTGTTGAGCTGGAGCAGATTATGTCTGGCGCAGCACAAATGAATGCAGATGATGCTGAACTTGCTGCGCTTGCTGATGATACTGATGTTGACGTTGTATCAGATGCAGATGTAGCATCGGCAGCAGCGGTCGCTGCATAACTTGTGCTACTCTTTTACGGTGAGTAAGACATGTGCGATGGTGTATTCCTTTTCGTGAGAAATACTTATCGTGCTTGAAATGCGTGGTAATGTGATACCGCTAGCCGCTGTAAAATTTTTAGTGTCCAAAAAGAGACGTGGCGATCCCCATCGAGAGTCTGCATGAATTTCTATGTGCCGCGCAATAGCGCGAAACGTAAAAGGTGTAATTGATTTTTTGTCGGCGCAGGCACTGCTGAGTGCTTTGTAGAAAGCTTCTTTTGCTGCAAACCGTGATGCGAGAAATTGCATGGCTATAGATTGAGTGGCATCGGTAGTTGATTGTGAGAGAAGTTTTGTAAGTTGTGTAATTTCTGTTGATGCAAAAATTGTGGCAAGCTGCGTGGGTGAATACTGGAGCCACGAGTTAAAACGAGGAATAAAAACAATATCGATACCGGTGTACATCATGTGGTGCTACCAAAACGTTGTGAAAATCATATGGGAAATAAGTCCAGCACTTCCTGAAACCAAGCACATAAAAAAGATCATGGACAGGAGGGCTTTGCCGCCAAATTCTTTGTATAAAATAGCATACACCGAAACACAGGGAAACCAGAGAGTAAGTAGGAGGGTTGCAGTAAATGCTTGAGGCTGAGTTAATATTGAAAGCCCACGTAAAAAGCTGAGCGCAATTTCTTTGCGAAAAAGACCCATGCAGAGCGCAGGGACTATTTCTGGAGGAAGGCCCCAGAGTGTACTGGTCCATCCGAATAAGAATGAAGTGCTTGCGTGTAAGATGCCACTATGGGTAAGAAGAAGAACCACTCCAATGCCGATAATGGTAATAGGAATAGCATCAGATAAGAAATTTTTGATTCGATGGAAGAGTTTTCTTCCGGATTGGGTAGCGCGAGGGATGCGGAGCGGCGGGAGTTCTAGAATAAGTTCTTGGTAGTTGTTGCGTCGTTTTGTTCCCAAGAGCATACCAATGCCATGCCAGATAAGAACAAGT
>JBAXGS010000014.1:0-9284 GCA_037139275.1 bacterium
AGCACAAAATGCCATCTATGAAATCACTCCTGACGAAAACAAGGTAGACCTTGACCGCCTGCAAAAAATACAGGACAAAACCATTGTTCTTGGCATCGAAAAATATGGCGTCGTTGGAGATATTTTTGATTATAGCTTCATTCCAGACAACGCCACCTATCAAGAGGTTCCTGAGCTTGATTTTACCGTGGAAAATAAAACCAACAAGCCACTCTACGTCGCTGCATTTATTTATCAAAAAAAAGATGATATGCCGATTTGGCGCTATGACAAATCTGAGATTATTAGAATAAACCCGAACTCAGAAGGCCTTGTAGATGTAGACACCATTGTTAATCCATACGACAGAAAATATACACGTGGGTACCTTGCAGTATTTGATGAAACAGAAAAAAAAGAAGCGTACGATTCAACGTTCCAACTTTTAAAAGATCATCAAATGATTAACATTGGAATCTTATCCGAACTCCAAGACAGAAAAATTATACTAAAAAATCAAAAGTATGGCATACTGGGGGACGTTATTGATTTTGTCTCTAAAGAACCTCGTAAAATATCGAATTTAAAAAGTGAAAACATTAAATACCAACCTCGCTACTCATGAACCTTACCACGTTACCGTTCTTCTTAATGAGGCGGTTGAAAATCTCATTACACAACCAGGTGGCATCTATCTTGACGCCACATTTGGCGGCGGAGGGCACTCGAGAAAAATCTTAGAAAGTGATCCAACCTGTACTGTTATTGCGCTTGATTGGGACAAAGAAGCTCTTGACCGCAATGCCCCGCCGCTCCAACAAGAATTTGGGGCTCGCTTCATCCCAGAATGGGGAAACTTTACCAACTGCTATAAGCTGCTCGCAAAACATCGTATTAAAAAGATACATGGAGCGCTGGCTGACTTTGGAACATCGCTTTTTCAAATCAAGCATGAAGATGGATTTTCATTTTCAGTGGACACCCCTCTGGATATGCGTATGTCTAAAGGGCATCATTATTTTAATGCCGCATATGTAGTACAACGATTCTCAGAATCAGAGATTGCCAAAATTCTCTTTACCTATGGCGAAGAACCTTCGGCCCGAAAAATTGCAGCTGCCATTGTAGCGGTGCGTGAAACAGGCAAATCGATTACCACCACAAAGCAGCTTGCAGACCTTATTCAAAAAACGTTACCAGTTCGTGGCTATCAGCGCATTCATCCTGCAACAAAAACATTCCAGGCGCTTCGTATCTTTGTAAACAAAGAACTGGAAAACATCGAGCTCTATTTAAAAAACATAACACCTCTTCTCCACCCAGGCGGGCGCCTTGCATGCATCAGCTTTCATTCTCTTGAAGATCGAATTGTGAAAGATTTTCTGAGATCGCACCCAGATATGTTTGATATTATGACACGCAAACCAATTGTTCCCAGCGATGAAGAAATAGCAATAAATAGGGCATCTCGTTCTGCAAAGCTCCGGATTGCCACAAAGAAATAGTACACTCTATTCCACCAATAGTTTATTGACATGGCATGAGAGAAAACGTATAGTTGCATCACATTCACTGAATCAAATTAGTGCATGTGATTCTAGTATAGTTATATTCGGCTCACACCAAGACATGATTTTCCCCTTTGATATTTGACAACAGCGCTTGTAGGTCCGGGTATACTGAAGCTATAACATAGTTATAATCAGTATTATCTTGGGATATTAATGAAAATCACAGACATCAAAATATTCCCCGTTACATTAGAAGGACGCCTCCAAGCGTATGTCAGTATAACGTTTGACGATAGCTTTATCGTTAGGGAAATAAAACTTATTAAAAACAGCACCGGCATGTTTGTTTCAATGCCATCACGACGAAAAACAGACGGATCATTTAAGGATATTGCCCATCCACTCAATAATGAGATGCGAAAACTTATTGAAATAAAAGTTATTGAAGCGTATGAACTGGCAAAACAAAATGGATTCCCCGACGCGCTCAGTAAAAAAAATGATGAAGATGAACAAAATTCAACATCTCCTGTTGAAGAATCAGAAAAATGATAGTAGAATGCGTCAATCTTGTTGGGGCGTCGCCAAGTGGTAAGGCAGCGGTTTTTGGAGCCGCCATTCAGAGGTTCGATCCCTTTCGCCCCAGCCAAAATGTTTAAAGAGCTCGTATAATCACGAGCTCTTTTTTTTTGCTTGCATCTGTTTTTTTATTTTTACTACAGTACCTGTACTCCAAACAACCATACTCTTTCGCTCTGTCACATAACTTGGTCAGCTTAGCATGTCACGCATCCTATTTGTTCGTATTTTGCTCTACTGCCTCCTCCCTTTCTGTTCTACTGCCAGTCTTTCTCCCCATACGACAGAGATAAAAGATACGCAGGTAGCGCGTCTACTCGCAGGCGCTTTTATGGCTACAGCAGGAGGCTTTGGCCTCGCAAAAACAAGATCTACTTTGAAAAATCGTAAGCGATTGAGTAGAAAAATAATCCGCGCATTTTCGGTATTTACTTTGCTCGGCGGTTCAGCTTTAAGTCTCCATGCCAGCTTTGGACTCAAAAAAAATATCCTAGGTTCTAAAAAGCCAAATACACAAGCGGTTAATGCCGATACCGCCATTGATCTAGCTTCAACAACAAGAAGCCGACATAACCTGAATCCCCTACATACTGATACATCAACTATTTGGACTGAAGGGAATAGCGTGAGCACTGCTAGCGACACAGAATATACTCGCCAACTATCTGATGAATCATTAAGAGAGTCTGACGACGGATCAGACGATGAAGTGACTTTAGTCGACAGCTTAAGCACTCACACTGATAATAAATCACTAGATTACTCACAATCGTCAGATGACCGAGATGCCCGAGACGATACATATTCATTATACATCTCTGATGACGCACTATCAGCTGATGAATCACTATCTGTCGGTGGATCTGATGAGCATCCCCCAGTCACTGAAGCGGTAGAATGCACAGATAATTTAGTTGACGAGGATTTTGATGACGGCAGCAGCGAATGTTTTGCACTGATGACAAAACAAGAGCGGACATTACTTAAAGCAAAAAGAGAGAAACTAACAAAAATTATTGAAGAGATTGAATCTGAAAAATATACTCAGCGATGTCTTGAGCACCATAAAATATCTATAGAAGATGACTATTTCCGCTTCAACTCCAGGCCCGAAGATAAACCTTGTACCCACTATACCGAATCTTATTACATTGATCCCTCAAATCACTTCTTTATATTAAAAGCCATTCTTTATAACACTGAAGAAACAACGCCAAAAATAACCTTCTGGGTAATTAAGGAAAACGCTCTCAGTGATTCAAGACAAATGAGGAGCGATTTACAAAAAATAATAGCCAGCCATCTCAGTTTTGTGCGCCAGGATAAAAAATCATCTCGATTTAAAAAATTTAACAACGAAGATATACTTATTCCCTTAGAAGTGTACATCACAGATTCATTGGAAGCGACATACGACAATGGCATCTTAACCAGTATTAATCGATCACTCGATAGCATGCCACCCGGCGCTGGAGTTTGGTTATCTTCCTGCTCAGGTGCTGCTGCAGGTTCTTCAGATGACGGCCGATCGTATGCTGGAGCCGGAACAGGTGCAGGAGCACTTGCTGGAGCTACCGCTACAGACCAAGCTCAAACACATACATGGAGCATGAATGCAGATCTTACATGGAGCATGAATGCAGACCCAACAGATAGTTTTAATCAGAACAGTGGCGCTGATTTAAAAGAGATAGACTTGCCGCTTACACGCTACTTACGCTATAAAAGAACTTTTAATCCAAAAAAAAATACGTGGACACATAGTATTACCCGCACCTTTGGCGACAAAAGTCCACTATGCAGCTGGACTTCGCCCACGGCTTTTCAAGTTATTAGACCGGAAATACTCGCAGCAAAAATCCTAGATAGCATCCGTAGCCCCAGCCTATCCCCCACATCAAAAAAATTAGAGATAGCAAGCAAGATACTCCAGTTTATGCCAAGCACACTACCACCACTACCCACAAGTGCGAGTCTTGTGTTAAGAAGCGTTTTAAAAAATGTCAGCGATATGTATAAAAGTTTTCAAAAGATTTATACAGACATAAGCATCCACAGAAACGACAAGCAGGCTCAAGTAAAACAAATTCTTGATTCACTGCTTGATGACAAAGAACAACTCTCTCTCATCTTGCATGCTCCTGCTGTGCTCTCAATTCTTTCAAAACAGCCCACAAGCGAGACATTGCCTGATGCACCAAAACAACGTCTAGTGGCCCTGATAGAAAGCCTGCGCTCATTCACTAAAATAAATAGCACCACCTCAAATACAAAAGCCATTCTTACTTTGTACCAAACACACAAGCATCGCATAAAAAAAACAGCCTGCACTAAAGCACCTCAACGCAGCTTTGCCGATTCACTGAATGAGGCTGCTGCAAAACTAACCATGCAATGGAACAACATAAAGCCATCATATCGGACCTCGCTGCTTACACAACTGAATGCAATCTTCACTGACCCTAAAGCTAAAACTCTCGCATCGCCTGATCAAAAAGCCCTTGCAGACTATTTTACACATGCACTACCAAAGGCATCACGCACACTTCCAACATGGCAAACACTTACTCAAGCTGCTCTCGAAGTATATGTAAGAACTCCACTCACACTTGCATTTCAAACGTACTGCCGCTCATTACACTCCACAACAGGCATTGAAAAAGAACTCCTCCCGCTACTTGAACCTCTCTTTGCCCACCTCCTCAGATGCACACAAAGCCATTCGCTAGCAGAGTTTATTGCGAGCGTAACAAGCCTGATCGAGTCTTTTAACAAAACGATAGCAGACAATGCCGATCGGTTTTACGCAATATTCCCTCCAAAACTAAAAGAAGCAATTGCGATGAACGAATCAAACCGCCTTCAGGAAATTAAAAACCACTGCTACTGCATAGTTGCTGAAAAAATCCATGCAGCACTTAAGCCGCAAAGCGACCGCTCAGGTCTTTCTATATTCCTTAATGAAAGAAAAGATTCAATCATCAGAGCAATACAAAGAAACCAACTCGCAGAGTATCTGCTCGATAAAATCGATATCTGTACCACATACCTTAAGACCAAAACTACCAGCAAACAAAGCAATGGCCTCGTCCTTTGCACGCTACAAACCTTTGGCTTCATAAAAACCCCAATAGCTGAGGCGTTCATTTCCACAATAATGAGAAACATAAGCAATGAACAAACCAAAACCTCTATGCAAGTATTAAAAAAGCACTTAATCCCCCTCTACAATGAATGCGTCCCCATCATTAACCACTTCATTAAAATAATTGAAGGCCGAGCTCAACAACTCCCCATCACTGATATGCAAGAGTTTATGAGCGTAGTTCAAGATGCGCTCTGGTATTTTAATGACTAGAGACTGTTCCTTCCAAAGCCTCTCTAATTGTTAGCGTGGCACTATATGCTTGTATAATGACTGCAAGACGGGCCGGCTCAGCCACCCTAAAACCGATTCAGTCACAACCTGACACAGTAATCGACGACGATCAAAGAATAATTCAAGAATAACTTCATTTAAAAACCGGCGCAAAATCTTACGCCACTGCGCCGGAGTGACCGCATTTTTAATCCGCGTTACTCGACGAGACATTTGTTGGGGCACTAAAAAGTTAACAAGCATATTCTGAAGCAAGTCGTACACTGATATACCATGCATCGCGTTTACACATCCTAAAAACCCAGGATCTTTTGCCAGGACTTCTGCAACCGCCTGCTTAGTAATAACTGCTCGCACCGCACGAGCAAATGCGCCTGGAAACACGGTGGCAGGATACACCAGCACCTCTTCCAGTCCTTGGTGTGACTCCAAAAGCCCCATACTCAAGCATTGTTTATGAAGCGCTTTATTCATAGAATTAACCGGATTTTCCTGAAAAAATCCGAGAGCGCTCAGCAACCATCCAAGCTTATGGCCCATCCATCCACAGACCTGTAATGCACCGCCTCGAATGGCCCGTGAAAGTATATAAATAAGTCCATGCATATAGATATGGCGAATGGCGTATTCACCCATTTTTCGCCCTACAAATGCTGCCGGTTGTACTTTTTCTCCGTGTACATAGCGCTCTATAGCATACTCACCTCCCCAGCAGGCAACGTCCATCAGCAATCGTTCACGAATGACACCGCCCGAAAGTTGAAATAATTTTTTTTGTAATCGCGGTGATGTTTTTTTTACAAAAATCTGCTGTGCATGCATTCCCCCCTCCTGAGCAAGCGTCATAGCGGCATTACCGAGCGCTTGCTTCATTAAAGGATTCTGCAAAGGAACTCCTGAGGATATATTGGAAAACAAGCCTGCCCACGCAAAAGGAACCGCAAGCCCAATAACCACCCGCTTCATAAGAGAAAGGTTGGTGCCATAATACAAAGGATTAGTAAACAATTGCCGCGCCCGATCAATATAAAATTTTACCGTACGCAAATATCCTTCGGGATCACGCAAAAATTCATACTGCTTAAATGCTTTTAAACAGGCAGACAAATCCATCCACATACGAGCGCTGCAAAATGATGCCCGCAGTAAAAAATCGGTATATGCCAGCGCACGAGAGTTAAATCCCATCATCCCCAAGATTGCTTCAGTCTGAGTAAACTTCACCTTTCCGTGCAGAGGGGCTTGAGCACATAATTCAGAAACACGCTGCGGGTAACAAATGAAAGTTGCCGAAACCTAATGTAGGAAACCATAGCCACCACCTCAAGCCGCTTACCACGAACTTTTGTATCTAAAAAATGAGCAATACCTGACCCTAAGGCCACAAGAGGTGCTTGAGGCTCAGGTATTGTTGCACTATAGGGTGATGCATACGATGCAATCTGCCAGTCAATAAACCCTTGCTGGTTAACAACCACTTTTTGTTGCGAAATCAAATCATCAAGCGTCGGAGCCTGCCCCTGAGGCATAGCAATAGCAGCTGCTGCTGAAGGCGCAAGTGGCCCCATGTCCGGAACTCTTTTAATGGAAGTAGGTTCTTCCTCCCCATCTAAAGAGCGTCCTGCCAACTCTCCCTGCACCAGCTCATTAATCTCATTAAAATCAAACCCCTCATGAGCGCACTGCTTGGCAAGCTCCTCAGGCGACAATGTCCCCAATGAATCAAGTAAAGATTGCGGATCGCTCTCATCAACACAAGGATCTCCGCTACCAGCACCATGCAAGTAAGGACAATTAAACGTCCATACCACACTTAAACATGCTACCAGCTTAAAAAATAAATTCACGTAAAGCCCCCATACAACACTACTGCATACATCTGTATATGCGTGCGTATATTCAGAAAAATTAGATAAGAAGGCCAACTATAACAACATTAAATATAAAAAAAAAGGCGCAGAAATAAGGATGAATGCCGTATCACATTAAATGCTATGAACAATAGTCCCCGAAGAAGAAGACCCCACAAAATAGGGGGCTGCTCGCTCCGACACTCCAATAACGACATGATTAGACAGCGGACACGTCATAATAGTGACCACAGGATTAATAAATGAGGCAACATCAAGCTCCAATGCCGCTCCCTCTTTGGCCATACAAACCTTTGATGAAAGGACATTACATGCTACGTGAGAAAGACAATGCTCACGCAATTGTACAACACTCAATCCAGGAAACGTACAGGTAATAGTACATGCTTCTTCATTAATAACAGGAATGCATGCAATACCTTTAGGCAGAGCCACAATACAATGCCCCGCTTCTGCCAGCTTCACACCCGAATCAACTGGCCACACCTGACTTGGCACACTCACGACGACACCAAACACTACCGCACATATTGCATTCAGATAATTCATATGACTTCCTCACATGTATCACAAAAACATGAAAATAAACGTTCTTTCCATATCTATTGTATCAATTGTCAATGCAGTTAGTAAATGAAGGCCTAAATTATGCGCAACAATAAGCAAAAAATCGGCAAAACAACCACGACTTTTTTTCGCAATTGTTTTGCCGATTAGAATAGTTGGAGAGCTATTCAGAGTATGTAGTAGAACCAAACGCATGTAAGATAAGGACTTTCACATAGATGCGTCCTCCTCTCGTGTCGCATGCATTACAATATCGAATTCAAAAATGCCCGATGATTGGCAAAAGAATGCAAAAGTTCAATCGATGCTCCAGCAACATCTCTCACATGCTGCAGTTCTTGTACAAGCTGATCATGCGGGTGGTGTGCTCCCACATGATGAATCAGTGGGCCAAGCACATCAATAATAACTGAGTTCAATGCCTGCCCTAATGGCTCTGCTTCAACAATAATGCGGCACAGCCTGGCATGATCAATATCGCCCCAGTAGCGCTTCATAATAAGCGCACGCGCAATACGCGCAACCCCTGCCATCTGCACAATAGTATTGCGAAGCATTTCTAAACGATGCCCTCCAAACCAGGTAATGTCAGCATCAGTAGTCACATCAATAGCTTCAAATGCTCCTACCGGAAAGATATCTTCAGCAACATGCTTTTGTATTTCAGTTAATGGATTAGTAGAAAGCAACGTATGCAACAAAGCAAGGGTAGTTGGGTCATCAATACGCGCAAATAAGCGCTGAGTAGCAAGATGCATCTGCTCTTCCAGCCGCTCCATAATATGATGAACTCGGTGCGGGTCTGCTGCATACTCGTCATAGCGCATAAGCCACTGCAAACAAACATTGGTAGCCACAACATATTGTTTGAGCACAGAAAGCAATGCCACAATACGAGCCATACCGATATATTGAGCACGCATACCGCTCGTCATAAGGACCGACTCAAGACCACAATTAATATAAATTTGGCCATCACGAATAACATACCGGAGTCCCAAATATGCAAGAACTCCTCCTACTGCAGCTCCCGTAATAAGTCCCGCAACAACCCGCTTTACGACTTTAATACATATTTTTTTTGCCAAAAATCCGATACCTCCGCCAATACCTCCTGAGATAAGAATCATGCCTACAGAGACTAACCAACGATGCCGATATATCCACATACCGCAATCGGGCAGAAATGAATAAATTGCATCAACTGCTCGCGCACGATGCACCTCTTCACCAAGAACTAAAGGAACCCGATGACGCTCATGAAGATGCCGACTTACTTTAATCCTCATATCATTAAACACTGCATCCGAAACTTCTTCCGCAATCAGCACTCCATGCGTCCGTGACTCTTGGCTTAATGCCACAAAACCTGCATCTGCTAAATCTTCTGCAACAACC
>JBAXGS010000015.1:0-9146 GCA_037139275.1 bacterium
AGATACTATGGGGATTATGAATCGCCATGGAAATATTGAGCAGCTGGGAAGTGCTGAATCTATTTATGAATTTCCTCACTCCCGTTTTGTGGCCGATTTTGTGGGGCGTACCAATATTTTTGATGGTAAGCTGCGGGTTACGCGGGAAGCGTATTATATCGATGTGGATGATTTGGGAAGTTTTGTGTTAAACGTGACGCCAGAAATTACTTGGCTTCTCAGTGGCATGCAGTTGTTTTTGAGTATTCGTCCTGAAAAAATTGATATCTCTCTTCAGAAAATGGAAGGGTTTTCAAATGAGCTTATGGGGCGGGTGATCAGCATGATTTATTATGGTCGATCCACCGAATACAAGGTTCTTTTGGCGAATGGTCAGAGCATCATGGTGTTTGAGCAAAATGAGCATCATTTTCCTAAAAAATCGATCGAACTTGGTGATGATGTGTACTTGTACTTCCAGAAAGAAAATACTGTCTTACTCAGACATTAAGGAGCAGTGATGCGTGTCGTAACTACCCTGCAAAAAATTGCGTCTCAACAACTTCCTTTTCTATTAAGTTTGCCAGCGTTTCTTTTGCAAGGATATTTTTTGCTTATTCCTTTGGTGTTTATTGTGGTTATTAGTGTAACCAGTGATGCATCAAGCGGGCAGTGGCTTTTCACGGTGTCGCAGTATCGTGATTTGTGCTCTAGTATGCATATGAAAGTAATTTTTAACTCTGCGGTGCTTTCATGTATTGCGGGCGGGCTCTCTCTGCTTATTGGCTATCCGGTTGCGTATTATCTTGCTATGCGCGCAGGCCGTATGAAGCATGCGTTATTGGTTTTTTTGATTTTGCCATCGTGGACGAGTTTTATTATTCAGGTGTATTCATGGTTTTATCTTTTGCAAAAACATGGTCTGTTTAGTAGTTTTTTTTACTCTATTGGTTTGACTAGTGAGCCGTTGTCGCTGCTTAATAACTATGGCGCAACCGTGCTGGGCATGGTGTATTGCTATCTTCCTTTTATGGTGTTACCGCTTTATACCGTTTTGGAAAAAATGGATAAGCGATTACTGGAAGCGTCAGCTGATTTGGGTGCTAATGCATGGCAAACATTTACTCGTATTGTTCTTCCGTTGTCCCATTCAGGGATTCGAGTAGGACTTGCTTTGGTGATGGTGCCTGCGTTTGGTGAGTTTGCGATTCCTGACCTGATGGGCGGAGTAAAAGATTTGTATGTGGGCCATATGATTATGGAAAAATTTTTAGTCTTCCGTGATTGGCATTCTGGCGCAGCGGTCGTTATGCTTTCATTTATGATTCCTATTGTGTGTGTGGGTTTGTGGTACCTAATGAGTAAATCTGTGCGCTATGTGCAGGGAGAGGAATAAGTATGCAGCAGTTGACCGGGTCTCGCTTTGGGCGATATCTCAATCCTTTATTTGTGTTGGGGGTGTATCTTTTTTTATATCTTCCCATTGTTGTTTTGGTTGTTTTTTCATTTAATGATGGCGATTTTGCAGGCGGGTGGAAAGGGTTTTCTCTTCGTTGGTATTACGAAATGGCCGATTCGCGCGAGATTCTTGGTGCGTTGAAGGCTTCAGTCATTGTTGCATCAAGTGCGACCATTTTAAGTTTAGTCTGTGGAACGTGCGCGGTAATTGCGACAAAATGGTTACGCCTTGGTCGGTGGCTTAGTATTTTTTATGCAAATGTTTTAGTGCCAGATATTGTGCTTGGCATTGGGTTGCTGTGTGTGTTTTCAGTTATCGGATTTCCGCTAGGATATAAGAGTTTGATTATAGGACATACCGTTGTTGGCCTGGGGTTTGTGATTCCTATTGTGGGGTCTCGGTTTCACCAAATAGATCCTATTTTGACTGAAGCATCGCTTGATTTGGGTGCAACACAATGGCAAACCATGAGACGTGTAGTGCTGCCGTTATTGATGCCAGGGCTTATGGCATCAGCATTGTTGGTGTTTACCTTATCGCTTGATGATTTTGTGATATCATTTTTTTGCTCAGGCACTCATATTGAAACATTGTCGGTCTATGTTTTTAATCAAGTGAAAAATATGATTGATCCTCGCATTAATGCATTATCAACATGCATGTTGCTTATTAGTAGTGCGTGCGTTATGTGTTTGGCATATTTAAATGTTCTTGATCAGGTGGTGCATAGTGAGTAGTCAGGAGCGAGTAATCCAATTTTTTGTCAGAACATTTTTGGTGGTGTGTGCAACGGCTGCGCTCTGTGGGCTGTTATTTTTTGGTGATATGGTTCAGGATGCGCAGAAAGCGGTGACTATCTATGCGTATTGCGACATGTTATCGCAAGAAGATTTTGAATCATTTACTGAGAAGACTGGTATTAAGGTCGTAGTGCGTCACTTTGAATCTATTGAAGAAATTATGACGAAGTTAGTATTCACTAAAGATAATGATATTGATCTTGTTGCGCCGACCGATGCAATGGTTGAAGTGCTGCGTAATGCAAAACTTATTGCACCGCTTGATGCTTCGTTGCTTCCTGATTTAAAAGATGTTGATCCACGCTTACTGCAGTTATTTTATGATCCAACAAACTCATTTTCTGTTCCTTTTTCATGGACTCCTGTTGGCATTGGGTATGATGCTCGGGCTCTTACAGTTTCTCCTCAATCAATAACGTGGGGGTCGATATTTGATGGACCTCATTTGGGGAAAGTATGTTTAGGTGAAGATCCAATAGAATCAATTGGGCTTGTTATGATTCACTTATACGGTAAGGTTCTTTCTAGTATGACGCCAGATCAAGAACAAGAGATTATTACGGTGTTGAGAACGCAAAAAGAATGGGTTGAGTGCTATACCAACAACCTTCGTTATTTTTTGATTTCAGGAGTGTGTCCTGCTGTTGTGCTGCCAGCGGCATATATGATTCAGCAAAAAAAGATTTCACCATGGGTAGATTTTGTTATTCCTCAAAAAGGTACAGTTATGTTTGTGGGAAATATGGCATTGGTGGCAGGAAGTAAAAAAGTAGAACAAGCGCATGCGGTGATAAACTATCTGCTTTCAGAAGAAGGTGGAACGGTGTGTTTTAATCGTCATGCATTTATTCCTACTAATCTGAAGGCGTGCGCCAAGCTTCCTAAATATGTAAGAAAGCATCCGTATTTATTTCCTACCGGTGGCGTGTTTGCCACTATTAATATGTTGAATAACGCCATACCACTTAAGAAGATTGAAAAAATGTGGCAGCAAGCCATTGTATAGAATAATGAGTAATAAATAATGAGATCGAAATAATGGTTTTTGTTAACTGATAGATGTGTGTTCAAGAGAACGTCTTTGCGAGAAGCAAGGTGACGAAACAATCCAGATTAGTATGTGTAACATACATTTTTGTAAGACTGGATTGCCATGCTTCGCTCGCAATGACGCAATGTCGAATTTGCTCTATATCATGTATTTGAAAGTCTTTATTTTAAATTGGTTTGGCTATAATGAGCAATAAATAATGAGAGCGAAGGTATCATAATGTATAAGCAGTATTCAGAATTAGTAAAAACTTTTTTTCAGACCTATGCAGGAAAGCGCCGCCAGTGGGTGAATCAGATTGCTGAATGGAAAGAAGAAGATTCGCATAAAGATGTGCGTGCCAAAATGGAAGCTCTAATGGCGCAGATAGAAGAATATCATGCAGCACTTAATGCGCTGCTGGTACAAGTTGATAGTAATAATGAAGATCGTATTGCGCGTCTCTACAAGCAGATGAAGCAGTGTTATAAAGAATTAGTGCAGATCTCTAAACCGTTGTGGCGGCAGTGGATTGAAGCAATTGTGATAGCTGGTGGAGCTGCATTTTTTATCCGCACATTTGGTTTTGGCATTTATCATGTTCCAACAGGCTCAGCAGAACGTAATATTTTAGTTGGTGATCGCTTGTGGGGAAATAAAATGGCGTATCGCTTGCAAGATCCAAAGCGTGGTGAGTTGGTTATTTTTAATGATCCTGAGTTTGTGTACAGTACTCAGTCATGGCAAAAATTATGGCAGCAGTATGCCGGTATTCCATTATTGGGAATCCTAAAAGGTGGGCCACAAAATTGGGTTAAGCGTGTTATTGCAGTGCCTGGGGATACTATTGAAGGGCGCATGGAAGATGGCAAGACGGTGGTATATCTTAATGGCGAGAAGCTTCATGAGCCATATGTAAATCCTTATCCGTTGATTCGCCTTCGCAAGACGACCGGATTTTTTAATGCTTTTTCACTTCTTGGATCGCTTGCGCCAGGATTTTTGCGTCGCACAGTAAGTGAAGTGCGGTATACGTATGATCCATCAGTGCCGCTTGATCAACAACCATTCTATTACATGCAACCAGAGGAATTAATTCGCAACCCACTGACTGGCGATCCACTTCTGCTGCCAGCAGGTGAGCCGTGCTTTGAACAACGAACGCGCAGAAATGTGGATGTGTTTGGGCCACTCGTGGTTCCTCAGGGTAAATATTGGGTGATGGGTGATTCGCGGCGCAATAGTCGTGACAGTAGATTCTGGATGTTTCTTGATGAAGAACATGTGCTCGGTCGTGCAAGTCTTGTGTTATATTCACTTGATAGTGAAGAGTCTTTCTGGTTTTTTGCACTTCTTAAAAATCCTCTCGCATTCTTTACACGCATTGTTCGCTGGGATCGTTTTATGAAGCCATTATGGGGAATTGCTCAAGCGAGAAAAGCTACGAGTGATGGTGTAGTAGAGTAGATGATGTCTGTTGGCTTTCAGAGTGAAAGAAAAATATGAATACTAAAAAAACTAATTTTTACATTACTACACCGTTGTATTATGTGAATGCAAAGCCGCATGTGGGGACTTTGTATTCAACAGTACTCGCTGACGTTATTGCCTGCTGGCAGCGTTTAAACAATATGAATGTTTATTTTTTGACGGGGACCGATGAACATGGTCAGAAGATAGCGCAGCAAGCAGCACTGGCTGAGATGCCGACACAGAAATTTGTTGATTCAATGATTCCTGCGTTTCAGGCTGCGTGGCAACGGTACGACATTTCCTATGATCGATTTATGCGTACTACTGAACTTTCTCATAAGCAAACAGTAGTGAGATGGATTGAGCAATTACTGGCGAGTGGTGATATTTATAAGGCGCGTTATGAGGGATTATATTGTGTGCCAGATGAGACATTTGTCACCGTTGAGCAAGCAATAGAAAGTGAGGGAGTGCCTACATGCCCTGGCTGTATGCGGCCGCTGCAGAGCATTTCCGAAGAAAATTATTTTTTTCGTTTGTCGGCGTATCAAGAAAAGCTTCTTGCGTTTTATGAAAATAATCCACAGTTTATTCATCCGAAAGAACGTACTAACGAAATTTTGTCATTTGTAAAAGGTGGCCTTAAAGATTTGAGTATTTCGCGGATGAGTGTTGAGTGGGGAATTCCATTTCCGAGTGATCCTGAGCATACTGTGTATGTGTGGGGAGATGCTCTGATGAATTATGTGAGCGCGCTTGGCTTCTTGCATACAGGCCCTCAGGCAGGAAACCGATTTGCAGAGTTTTGGCCGGCGGATGTGCAAGTTATGGCAAAAGATATTGTAAAATTTCATGCGGTGTATTTCCCTGCTTTTTTAATGGCGGTTGGAGTTCATCCTGCGCATCGATTATTGGTTCATGGATATTTACTTGTGAATAATGAAAAAATGTCTAAGTCCAAAGGGAATGCTCTGGACCCACTGATACTGGCAGATCAGTTTGGTGTTGATCCCATTAGATTTTATTTAGTACGCCATATGCCAACGAATCATGATGGAAGTATAAGTATTGGAGATATTGCTCAGCGTATTGAGAGTGACTTGGCAAATAATCTTGGTAACTTATTACAACGGGCTGCAGCGCTCGCGTTAAAGTGGAGTGCGAGTGAACTTAAATTGCCTCGAGTATGGTCTGCTGATGCTCTTGCGTTGCAAGCGGAGTGCAAAGCGATGCTTGCGATTTTTCAAACAACTATGAATGATTTAAATCTTGCGCATGCGTATGCAGCTGTGTGGACATTTCTTGCTTCAGTAAATAGTTATTTTCATAAGCAAGAACCATGGAAGCTTGCAAAAGATAACCAGGCACAGTTTGCTGAGGTGCTTGCTGCCACCGGACAAAGTTTATATGTGGTAGCACATCTTATTAGTCCCGTTATGCCGTTTAAAGCACGTCAGTTGCTTGCCGCATTGGGGCATACGTTATTTATCCCGTTTAGTGAATTATTGAATGGTGCTTGGAATGTACCCTGTACCTACTTTGTGCCTCGTGAACCGCTGTTTGTTAGGCCGATTCTGCCTACAGAGCAAGACGCTCAGCCAGTACGAGAGAGTGCAGAATCTCAGCCCGCGATGCCGGTGAGTGTGCAAAGTGCACCACAGATGTCTGCTCAGGAGCCAGTTTCGCCCTCGCCTGATAATCTTATTACGATTGATCAGCTTGCTCAGGTTGAATTAGTGGTGGGGCGTATTGTGTCATGTGTTACTGTTGCCAAGTCTGACAAAATGCTCTGCCTTGAAGTTGATTTGGGTGCGTATGGGGTTCGCCAAATTCTTGCCGGTGTTGCTCAGTTTTTTACTCCGGAGCAGCTGATAGGCAAAGGAGGGCTTTTTGTGGCCAATCTTCCGCCGCGTAAAATGCTGGGCATGATCTCACAAGGGATGATGCTGGTTGCCAAAGATGGTGCTCTTATGTCACTGGTAAGTGTGGCAGAAGGGATTGCACCGGGGACTCGGCTGGGGTAATCCTGCTTGATTAAGCGTTGAAGAAGTGATTTTGTAATATTCTATGGAAGCAGATAGTGTATGCGGTAGCATGTGCTCTATTCATCGGCATAGAATTGGAGGTTTTTGGTATGATACATGTGTTACTGGTGGCGGCATTATATTGTGGTGTTTTTTCTGTTGCAGCACAACATGAAAGTGTGGGGAGCACCTTACTTGATAAAGTGCCGCACCGTGCACAGATTAGAAAACATCAAAAACTTTTGTCCCAGTGCATTGAAATTTATGAGCGGCTGAGTGATGTTGATAAAGATTGGGCAGATACATTTTCTGTATTGGTAACAGCTTCTTATTCACTGAGCACTCTCAAAGCAAGTGTGCATGAATTAAATAAGGCTTTAGTTGCTGCGGTTGAATCAGGGGTAATTACTAAAGATTTTGCGCATGATGTATATGGCTGTGAAAAAAAGTTATTGGCTTTAAAACGAAAAAAACCTACAGGTCTTGCTGTGGGAGTTGGTGTAGGAGGACTTGCAGCTGTGGCTGCACTTGTTGGCATTATTATCTCGGTGCGCGCTAAGCAGCGAGCTGCGCATGTGGGTGGTGGTCAGCATCCTATGCCTCAGGGAGAAGTCGTAGTAATTCCTCAAGGAGGCGGCATGCCACACCATGATCATCCAGTTGTGGGTGGTGGTCTTGTGCCTCCTGTCCATCATGAAGGGGACGCACCTGTAGCAATGCGGGGTCCTGGTGGTCTTGTGCTGGGCAATGAACATCTAGTCGTTGATGGTGTTGCGCCCGAGGCTGGTCGTGAAGGCGAAACTGAGGGCGGTGCAGGTGCGGCCGCTGGAGTCTATGACGCGAGTGATGACTTACAGATTACTATTACTGCTGAAACGGTACCTGAAGATCTTTTAAAACTGCTTACAGAGATAGTTGTTTGTGTTGAATATGACTATAGAGATTTGGTTCGGACTATATCCGGTATTAAGCAAGATGAGGAGCGATATGTGTATAAATATGGTGATTTAATTGTGGCTACATCAGCTCAAATTAACCAGATATATCATTATGTACGTACCCAGCCTTATAACGCTAGCATACAACAGATAATTGCATTGATGAATGCGTCAGGATCACCAGAGTGGATAGAAAAGCGGCAGAATGGCGTAATGCAAGTGTGGCATGCAAGGGATCTGTTGTTAGAGCAATGTAAAAAAACACTGATAACCTGTGATGATTTATCGCCAGATCAGATTACTGATTTGCTCGCGCAAGTTGAACGGGATTCGTGTGCGCGAGAAGTGTTATATTGGCTCACCAAACCATTGGCCAGGCGAGGTTTGATATCAGACAAGGAGAGAGATTTGGTAACAGCGCTTGAGCCATGTATTCGCAGAGTATTTGAGTCTCCTGCTCTGCCTACTGCTACTAATGATGGTGTGGGTGTAGTATCTGAGGGATTGCGTCTACATACGGAGCTTGCAGCTATTTGCCTGGGCATTCGCGTGGTACGAGAACGCCTCTCTTCTGAGCAGCAAGGCCAAGCGCTAGAGGCAATTAATACTCATGTCGTTATGTTTACTCCTCACGCAACAGATTTAGATAGTTTGGTCGCTGATTATGCTCTTGCAAATTTGTATGCGTACTCTTCTGTGTGGGATAGTTTTACTGAGGATATGATAACGGCATGTTGTAGCAATCCTTCTCGGTATACTCAGTTTTTGGAAGCGGTAATTGTTGGGGGAACGCTGAATAATCATTCTCGGCAACGAAGGTCTGATGCAGTCGTAAATAGTTTTTTAGATCACATCAATAGTGGTAGTGATACTTTGAATGCTGCTTGGTTGAAGATTATGTATCAGCCTGAATATATACAGCAGGTGATCGCTATTGTAGACAGAGTTGTGAGAGTGCTACAGTCTACTACCTCTGTACCAGTTATAAACGCTGCCGGACAGTATATAGCGTATGTGCTTTCTAATAGCTCGGTGCATGAAAATTTCCCTCAAATGAAGGTGTGTTTTACCAGTACAATTAAGAGCTTATGCCGCAATGCTGTTCAAAGACATCAGGTGGATGTAAAGAAAGCGTATGCCTATATTGTATGGAATAGTATACATACACATGATTCTGTAGATACGGTAGTCTGTGTGCGTGATGCATGTCAGGAGTTTCTGTCCCGCTTTGTTAAGTTTGATGAAAGCAACACTCCTTTATTTATTGCTTTGATGAATAGATATGCTGATCATTGTATGACGTGGCTGAGGACGTATTGGGATGCTTTCTCTCGCACGTATTCTCGTAAACATGTGGATGGGCTATTAGAGTATTGCAATGCGTATCAAAACATTCGGGAAAACAACATAAAGGTCTCTTTGCATGTGCATCGTCAACTACCG
>JBAXGS010000016.1:0-9116 GCA_037139275.1 bacterium
GGGGATAATGATTCGATATAGTGGTGTATTGGTTGCCGGACTTTTGTTGCTTTTTACTGAGAGTGTAGGTGCCGCAACCAGTGGAGGTGGTGGTTTGCCTTGGCTGCCGTGTGCGCGTTACAAACGAGTGCAAGAGAGAAAACATGCAGTAGCAGTTCAAGCACACGTATGGCATGAGGTATTACTTTCTTATATTGATCAAAAATATCTACTGCCTCAGATACTTCGGGCAGCAAAATTATGCATGCGCAATTCGCATGTGGCCTGGGCTGTATTGCGAGCAGAAAATAAACAAGAGATCTATGGGCGTTATTGTGAAAGCACCGGTCTTGACGCTATTCCTGAAGAGGAAGAAGTCGCTTTTTTGGTGAATTATGGGCAGTACTTTTTTCATGCACACGGGGAATGGGAGTACAGAGAACAGAATGTTGAAAAGGTTACTGAGATGGCAGCACTGGTTCTTGCGTGTATATGTATGTATTACCCTCGTATGATCGCGCGCTGCATTAAAGAGACAGCAAGTGTGGCAGCACTTCCGCTTGGTGCTTTTATCAGCGCGTATTTGATTTTTATGCATACTAATACGCTTGCAATGCCACGGAGTGATCAGTGGGGTTTATGGGGACTGATATAAGAGTTTTTGAGATTCTTGTCTTGGTTGATTTTGGTATGTGAAACTGTGCGCAGTATGGTAGGGGGGGCTTCTTTTTATGAAAAATTACATCGCCATAAGTTTGTTTGTGAGTTGCTGCGTTATGGTCTCTCTGCAGGGGAGTGATGCGGGAGATAGGGACGAGCGAGGATTTGAGGTGCTTGCTGCTGATGCGGTGATTCCCGAGACACTTCGAGTCAAACTTCTTGCGGGAATGTTGCAGGCAAAATTGTATTCATTTGCTCCGTATGATGGCTCATTAATTTCTTAGCGAAATCCGCACAAGTCAGTTTCTCAGGGCGATCCAGAGTTTATAGTTGCTGTTTGGGAGGCTCAGGAATATATAAAGTACTATTTTAAGCGCCAGAATATACCGGTGGTTTCAGTGTGTCTTGAATGGTTATTTGATCGTATTATTGATCTTGAGCTCAATACAGATATCGTGCTGCCCGAGATAGTGAACGTATTGAATTGTGTGGGTAAAGATATTGGATACACTGAAAGCATTAGAAATCTTATAGAAGAAGAGGCAAGTGAGAGTGGTGGTGACGACAGCGTGGATGGCGTTGTGGGCGATACCTCTCGTGATGAGTCGATGGTAAGTACCGATTCTGGCTCTGTGTTTGACGAGTATTATGCGGAGCAAAAAAAAGCATTTATTACCGCATTATGGGAGTGGGCACTCCGAAAGTCTTGTATTATGCAATAATAATGCCATGCTGCTCTTGTGCAATTGCACATGCCTTGCCGCGAGCAAGTGCATTAATGAGCATTTCTTTTTTTGGTGTAATTCCACCATCAAGCTCTTGATTTTCAAGAAACGGAACAAGCCCTTCAGAAAGGTCACTTTCTATTGCGGTGTACCATGACACAGACAGCTGGTGCCCTGATTGGTCGACAAATGAGATAAAGCGACTGATGAGTGTTTTATGTAATTCGCAGACATCATCGAGGTGATTAATAATACCATTGCTGCAGAGAAGTGAAATGCTGTGTGCCGCTTGAAGCACTGAGGGCCAGATGCTTTCTGGTTGCTGAATAAACCAAAGTGTTTTACTCAGGAGGAGATCTGCGAGTCTAAATACGATTCCGCGAAGTCGTTCTCGCATTGCAGAGTCATCGTTTGCGCCTACTTCTTTAAGAGATGTGGTTATAGTTGTTGCTAAATCTTTAAAGAACAGTTCTGTTGAAACACTTGGTTTTTGAAGATGATTAGTGAACTCGGTCAGCATTATATTTTCTACTAACTTACTCGGTGATTTTTGTTTTACACTATTCATAGGATTTAAAGGAAAGTGGCGATCAAGTTCTTCGGGGAGTGTACTTAAAATATGGTTGGTAACCGTATCGTCAACAAAATCTGTTTCTTTGAGCTTGTTTAAAAAGAGTCGAAGCCCTGTGTATACCTGCTCAGTAGAAAGTTTATATTCATTTGAGAGTTGCAGGAAGTCGGTAATATGTCGGCTATCACGCGAGAGATGTTCTGCGTATCCTGTACCATTATAGGTTGATTGTATGAATGCTGAAAATGCATGTGAAAAAAAATCAGGATGCAGAGGAACTACTTTTGTTTTTGCTGCATCAAAAAAAGTAGCGATCGGTTTGTGTAATGGATTGTCAGTGATCGGTGTTGCGGTGAGAAGGTACGATTGCAGGATATCTGGATTATAGGATAGGTTTTGTGTGCCTGCAGCAAGCGGCATGGTAGGTAAAAAGCTTACAACAAGCGCAGTTACCGTGATTACAGAACGATTTATTTTCATGCAAGTCCTCTTTTTGCTATAGTACGGAGCGATTGATGATTACTTGTGCAGAGAATAGCATACTGTGAGGTCTAGCGCTAACTCAAGCAACCACGAAATGGACGCAATAATGCCGCTTTATAGATATAAATCATTCACTCGATCAGGTAAGCAGGTGCTGGGAACTATTGATGCGCCAACTGCTCATTCAGCAAAAGAATTGCTTCAGGGCCAAGGACTTATGCCGGTTGAGGTGCACCTTGCATCAACTACTGGAGGTGGTTTTTTAGGTCAGTTTTTTGCGCCAAAAGTGGAAGAAAAAACCGTCTTTATTTTTACAAAACAGTTAAGTGTGTTGCTCAGGTCAGGGGTACCTCTGGTTGATGCACTTGATTTGCTTACTGAGCAATTTGAACAGCCGTTTCAAGGAATGTTGATGGCGGTTAAAGAGGGGGTAAAATCAGGAGAATCGCTTGCAACGCAGCTTGCTGCTCATCCGACCGCATTTTCAAATATTTACATTCAGCTGGTTAAAGCGGGTGAAGCAAGCGGTAAGCTTGATAGTATTCTGATTAGGCTTCTGGATTATATGCAGCGCGCCAGTGAAACGCGGAAGAAAATTAAAAAAGCAATGTCAAAGCCGATTATGATGCTTGGTGTTGTGGGGGCAGTAGTTGGGCTGATGCTGGGGATTGTGGTTCCTCGTATGAGTGATATGTTTACTAAGTCTGGAATGGAGCTGCCGGCGCCAACACAAATTTTATTAATGCTTTCTAATTTTGTGACGGGGCATTATCTCCTCTTAATTGGGGGAATTGTCGGAAGTATTGTAATGTTTTCTCGTTGGAAAGCGACCGTTTCCGGGCAGCGCATACTTGATGAGTTGGTTCTTAAAATTCCACTCTTATCATACTTTGCAAAAACCAAAGCGGTTGTGCAATTTAGTCAGACTCTAGGAATGTTGATGGAAAGTGGAGTAAATCTTGCTGAAGCATTGGATATTGTATCAAACATTGTTGAGAATAAAGTGCTCACACAAAAATTGCAGGAAGCGCGTGATAATATTATTAAAGAAGGTAAAATCGCACGATATCTTGCAGCAACAGGGCTGTTTCCTAAAATGGCAAGTTACATGATTAGTACTGGTGAGGAGTCGGGCAAGCTTGCTGAGATGCTTTTAACGGTAGGACGTGATTATGATACTGAGCTTGCTGAGTTGACTGATTCATTAACGGCTAAAATTGATCCGATAATGACCATGGTTGTTGGGGGAATAGTAATGTTTATAGTAGCAGCAATCTTTCTGCCTATGATGCAGATGGGTGATATTTCAGGAGTATAACAAGGAGACGAATGATGATAAAAAGAAGTAACGCAGCAGGTTTTTCCATCATGGAAATCATGATTGTTTTGGGTATTATTGCCATGATGGGAGCCTTGATTGGTCCCAAATTGATGAATTATCTAGGACGAGCAAAACAATCCACAACCGTAACACAACTTGCATCGCTTAAAAATGCGATGATGGAATACAATATGGAGTGGGGTCACTATCCAACAAAAGCTGAAGGCGGCCTTAATGCGCTGGTAAAGATGCCAAAGGGCGATAAGTTTAAGCAGCGGTGGCAGCCATATCTTGATTCAACCGAATTACCAGAAGATGGTTGGAAAAACCCATTTATTTATAACTCGCCGCCGGTAAAATTTAAGCATTATAAGTTTTATGAAATTTACTCTGCGGGTGAGAAAAATGACCCAGATGCTCAAACTGATTTGCATGTCGGTGCGTAAAACGCGGACGACTGTTGCAGCATTTACCTTGATTGAGATCTTGATTGGTCTTGCAATTATCGGATTAGGGGCATCACTGGTGATGCCCCGTCTCACTCGTCGGCCCCATGAAACTGAATGGACTACCATTCAACATGAGCTCAATACTATGTTGTTTTTTGCTCGGCAAGAAGCAATCGTTACTCAAAAGATTCATCGAATTACCTGTAATGAAAAAGCGCGTACTCTTGTTGTTGAGATGCCAACAGGTGAAGAGAAGAATGGTGTTGCTCTCTATGAGCAAGTGTATTCAACCTATTTTACGACCAAGTATGAACTGCCTGCTCAAGTACGCTTTGGTGCGGTGAAGCTTGGGAAGAAAAATTTATTTGAAGAGTCTAAAGGAATTGGGTGTTGTTATGTTGTTCCCAATGGATTGATTCAAGAAGTGAGTATTGAATTGATCCGGGATGATGGATCGCAAACGACGCGCAAGGTGTATCAAGCAGCGCCATTTTTGGGAACGTTTGATGATAGTGAGGAGAGTGTATGAACCGTCGCTCTGCCTTTACGCTTGTTGAAGTAATGATTGCATTGTTTATTGCATCCACCACACTGTTTGCGTTGTCTGAATTACAACTGCGTTCAATGCTTAAGGTGTGGCAAAGTCGAGAAGATATAGACCGAGTGTATGTAGTGAAAAAGTTTTTGTATCGCATGTATTTGAGTCCTGATCAGATACGAAAAACTTCGCAAAAATTTGAAGAGCCGGCTATGCAGATGCGCATTGAGCCAGTGCCGATTCATACAAAATCATCGCTGGCGCCGTATGCAAAGCAGCTTCAATTTTTACACGCAACTGCAACGTGGTCGCGGGGGACGGCAACACGAATGCTCGATTTGTATGCACTCACACCTCGCTCACCAGAGCCTGAGCAGGGGGCGGTATGATGCATCGTCCCGGATTTAGTCTGCCTGAGCTGCTCATAGCGCTTGCATTATCAAGTGTCATCATGCTTGGGCTGGTACAAGCAAGTAAAAATGCGGCGCATCTTTTAAAAGAAGCACAGAACTTATTGGTGGTGAATCGACAGGTGGCATTGTTATACAATCAATTAGAGCGCGATATTACCGGCTGCTTAGTGTATGTAAAGCCGGTGGCGTATCAACCGGCAAAAGAAGCGGCGTCTAAAAAGGGGGAAGCCTTTGAGGGGAAGGAAGAAGAAAAACCAACTGAAGCGTCCAAGCCAGCAGCTAAAAAGCAGGAGAAAGAAAAATATGTTCCGTCTTGCATACTGGAGCCGTATGAAGATGGTGCCTATCGAGTCGGTACAAAAAAATGGCAGCGAACTAAAAAGCTGTCTCTTATTACAACAACTCCACTTGATGTGTATGAGCAGGATCATGAGCGATGGGTGCGCGTGGGATACGAGCTTGTGTATGATAAAAAAATGAGTACGCCGCAAAAGAGTGTATATGTACTCTATCGCCTGCAGACTGATGTGATAGAGAATGCCGTCTTTAAAATTGATGAAGATGCAAAAAATCAAATGGTCTCGCGGTGTGTGGTTGCCCGTAATATTAAGCAATTCTCTTTGGAAGCGGTTTATGATAAAAGGCCGGCTGAGAAAAAAGGTGGTGAGCCACAAAATGAGTCAGCAGAACATGCTGAACAAGTTAAAACATTTACATGGACGGAAAAAGAAGAAAAAGAAAAAAGTGCAACCGTGCTCCCTGATCATTTTGCAGTGCATATAGAGGTGTGGGATACCCCCATCGATAGATCGTATTCGTTTTCATGCGTGGCACCCATTTTGGTAAAAACAAAAGCAGGGGCGCTTAAAAAAGAATCAGAAAAAAAAGAAGCGGCATCGCCGGGTGGAGCTGCGCAACCTGCTGCTCCGACTCAGGAAAGTATGCAAGAACGTCAGAATGAAGGAGGCGGTGCAGATGCGTAAAGATGGCGCTGTTTTGATATTTGCATTGGTGACAATGGGTATGATTACTATTCTGACGCAGCAGCTGATGAAAAGTGTGTCGGTGGGATTAATGTTTACCTCGCGTATGGTAATTCGTGAGCAAGTTGAGATGCTTGCATATGGAGGATTGTCTGTTGCCATGGTGCAATTGGAAGAGTGCTATCAGGAAGAGAAAAAAAAAGATGAAGCCTCTGCGCAAAAAACAGGAGCGGTAGCAAAAAAGTTTTCATTTCAAAAATGTATTACCACTATTGTTCCTCATCTTAATCGGTGGCAGGTATTTGAGCTGCATGAAGAGATTGATGGGCTTGATGGGCGAATACAAATTTGTATATGCGTTGAAGAAGGCAAGATTCCCCTATCAGTTCTTTTTAATGAACCGGCGCGTGATAGTACTCCCGGCGCAAAGCAGCTTCTTAAATCATTTTCAGCAGTTAAAAAAATGCCAGCGGGAGATGTGGTGGCTAAACTTACTACGGCGCTTAAAAAGAGGACGACACAGCTGCAGGATATTTCTGGTTTGCTGGGGTGCGCGCGCGAGTTGAAAGTGCCATTTTGGTATGAGCCTTCTCCGGTGCCAAATACTCAGAAAAAAGAAAAAGCGACAGCAGCTCCTTTTGCGGTGCAAGATATGTGTACTCTCTGGGCATCATCAGGCCGGATAAATCCATTATTTTTAACTTCGGCAGTGTGTATGATTCTTGGATTACGTATGCCACTACCGGGAGATGCGGTAAAACGAAAAGATCAATATAAGCAGCTCTCTGAAAATTATGACAAAATAAAGACGAGCAGTGGAGATGAATTATGGAAAAATATGGGGCTTGTATATGATGCGAAACCAAAGATTCCATCGGAGTTTAGTAATCTCTTTTCATTGGAAGTTGAGCCGCGTTTTTATTCTGTGCTATGTTGTGCAACAGTTGCGGGTGTAACTCAACAACTGCTTGCTATTATAGAACGAGAAGCACCGCCCGCGCCGGTAGTTGATAGGCGAGGAAAAGATCCTAAAAAAAGTAATGAGAAGCAACCACTGTTTGCAATTCGCCGACTGTATTGGTTGTAAGTGAGAAAGGTAGAGTCGTGAAAACAGAAACGCGGGTTGGTATATTTGTTATCGGTTCTGTGCTGGTATTTTTATACTTAAGTTTTAATATTGGTGCGTTACGTATTGACCAAAAAAATTATGATACGTATATCAGCTTTTTTGATGACACCGGGGGGCTTGATTTAAAAGCGTTGGTAAAAACTTCTGGCGTGCGCGTAGGATGGGTAGAAGCGATTCATTTACGCGAAGGTGGTAAAGCGGAAGTGCATTTGAAGATTAATAAAGCATATAAATTGGCTTTAAATGCGTATGCCATGATTCAACAAGAGACACTTCTTGGGGGTAAAATTGTGGAACTTGATCAGGGTGATTTTTCAACCGGTACTTTGTCTCCCGGAACGACGCTGGCAATGCCAGGAAAATCGACGACCAATGTGGGTGATCTGATTGATCAGTGCCGTGATATTGCACAGAATGTCAGTGATATTGCGTATTCATTTAAAACAGTATTCTCATCACGAGAAGGTCGGCAGCAACTTGAAGGAACATTGCGCCATGTGGCAGAAGCATCTGAAAATATTGCCACAATCTCAGATTCTATTGATCGCGTGGTAACGAAAAAAGAGTCTGTTATTGCTTCTGCTATTGATAATATTGAAGGAGCGGCCCGTGAGCTCAAAACAGCTCTTCCTAAGATTACGACTACTGTTGTTCAGGCACGGCCAACACTTGATTCAGTAGGGAAAGCGGCTGATGCAGTGCATGATGGATTTAACGAAGCAGAGCAAGTGCTTGCCAAGATAAATACCGGCAAAGGAGTTGTGGGTAAGTTGATTAATGAAGATGAAACCTATGATGATTTACGTCGTACGATTCATGGAGTAAAAGAGTATGTGAATCGCATGCAATCGCTGCAGATCTATGTTGATATGCATAGTGAGAGCATGTTTAAGTATGGGCAAAATAAAGGATTTATGGATATTAAGATTCGCCCGTCTCACGACTATTTCTATCAAATTCAGGTGTGTGCAGACGACTTTGGTACGATTGATCGCCAGATTGAGCAAGTAGTACGTAAAGATAGTTATGGTGATGAGTTGAAGACAACGAGTGGTCTTGATTTGAGCCATCGATTGAAGTATGCAGACACGGTTGAACGAGTAGTGCGACAGAAAAATACCTACACATTCGGGGTACAATTTGGAAAACGGTTTGACCGGTTAGCGTTGCGTGTTGGGCTTATTGAAGGAGTTATTGGTGCAGCAGCAGATTACTATGTGCCACTCAATACCGACATGGTGCATTGGATTACCTCGCTTGAAGTGTTTGATATGCAAGGAATTAAGCGTCTGAATGATAATCGGCCACATCTCAAGTGGATTAACAAAGTGATGGTTATGAAAAATCTGTATACCTGCTTTGGGATTGATGACATCATCAGCCGTGAAACGGCAAGCCCATTCTGGGGCTTTGGCCTTCGTTTTACCGATGCAGACCTGAAATACTTTTTAAGCATGTTTGCCGGTATTGGCTCTACTGGTAAGTAGGGTTTACGCCTCGGCTACTTCATCGCTATAGGGCGATTCTGACTCTTCTTCATCGTAAAAAACGATTACAGGAAGGTAGATCGGGGTATAGATAGTTGTGTGATAGTTCGATTGGTAGAGATCATTCATAGCATTATACCTACAAGTTCAATTTCATGCTGCGGGCTATCCGGTACGTAGAGCGTATTTAACGGATGGCTTATGAGCTAAAAGCATAGTAGGAATGCAGGAAAATGCAAGTTTTATTAGGCCGAACTCGGATGAAGCAATTGATTATAGTGAATTCTTGTGAAAATCGTTCTTCTCCGTAAATACTACTACCAGTTGTCGTTACAAAATAAGATGGTTGGAGAGTTATATGAACATACAGTGCATGGC
>JBAXGS010000017.1:0-9049 GCA_037139275.1 bacterium
CTGTATTATGGGGCGGATGTGATTGAAGAACGCCACCGTCATCGATACGAATTTAATAATGAATATAAAAAGCAACTTGAAGCGCAAGGTGTTGTGTTTTCTGGTGTGTGTCCTCAAAATAATTTGGTTGAAGTGGCAGAGCTTGCTGGGCATCCATTTATGATTGCGGTACAGTTTCATCCAGAGTACCGTGCGACGCCATTATTGCCGCACCCGCTCTTGAGTGCATTTATGCGTGTAGTGAAGAAAAAGTAGGTATATAAGGGTTTCGCGCGATACCGCTTGATTAAAAACAGTGGATATTGCGTTTGACGAGCGAAGGTTTTTGCCGTAAAATGACCATCCCGTTAGTTTAAATTTCAGCGCATAGCGCCTGTTGCAGTACAGATTATTTAATAAAAGGTTCTAGTATGATCGATATGAATAAAACATTTTTTCTTCGCACAGAAGATCGTCAGCCGCAATGGCATGTTATTGATGCAACAGGTCAAACGCTTGGTCGATTGGCTACTGAAGTTGCGACATTGCTTCGTGGTCGTCATAAACCATCATACACTGCGCATACAGACAGTGGTGATTACGTAGTAGTAGTGAACTGTGATAAGTTTGTTGTTACTGGTAACAAGATGCTGGGCAAAGAGTATATTAGCTACTCAGGCTGGCGCGGTGGTAAGAAAGTGGTATCACTTAAAAATAAATTAGCTGCACATCCAACTGATATTATCCGTTTGGCTGTAAAAGGTATGTTGCCTCGTAATAACTTGAGCCGTCAGATTTTTGATAAGCTTAAAGTGTATACTGGCAGCACGCATCCACATGCGGCACAGATTAAAGAGTCTGCTCGATAAGAACGACTGTAATATTTATCTATTAAAAAAGGCGCAACTTAAAAAGTTGCGCCTTTTTTATGGCTTCGTGTGGCATGATTATTTAGCTGATCATGCGAAGAATATCTTTGTATGACAATACAATAATGAGGAGAAAGAAGAGGATCCATGATGCGATAACAATTCCTTCTTTGAGCCGTCGTGGCAGTGGGCGGCGAATAATGCCCTCAAGGAGAATAAAGAGGAGTTGGCCGCCATCAAGAGCGCCAATTGGAATAAGATTCATAAGTGCGAGGGTTATGCTGATCATTCCAAGAAATTCCCAGAGTGCGCGAAGGCCAAGTTGAGCACTTTTAAACGTTTGTGAGAACATGGTGAGTGGGCCTGCCATACCATCCAGGCTTCGACGTTTAAACATTGAAGTAATAGCGTTTGCTGTTGTGGTAATATAGGCATTTGTTATAGCAATTCCTTTGTGGACAGCTTGGATATATGAGTTGTGTACAAAGCGGCCAGGAATTGGGGTTTGAAGGATATCAAGGCCAACGCCTAGAGAGCCCACGGTGGCATCGAGCGTGCCAAGGGTAATAGTTCTGGTCTCTTCTTCACCATCCGATTGCTTAAGAGTAAGGGTCAGTTCTTTGTTAGGGCTTTCGCTAATAGTTTTGAGAAAAGCTCTGAGCTCTGCCTGGGCGGTTAGTTTATCGGCGCTAAACACGGTATCATTATATCCAGTAATGATGGTGCCGGCGGTAAGTTTATGGCTTTCTGCAGCGCTATTAGGAACAATGTACGAGATAGAGAGCTCGGTTTTAAGTTCTTGTCGTGTGCCCCAGTGCATACCAATAAATATGCTGTACGCAAAGATAATATTGAAGAGGATGCCGCCCAAGATGACGAGAAGTTTTTGAGTAAATGATTTTGTTTCAAAGGCGAAGGCAGGATCAAGTGACTCTTCATGTGTTTCTACCATGCCGGCCTCAGGATCACCCATACCTTGAATAGCACAGTATCCCCCAAGCGGAATGAGCGAGAGGCGAAATTCAGTGGCGCCGATTTTTTTTTTGATTAAACTGGGCCCAAAGCCGATTGAGAAGACAGGGGTGCCTATGTTAAAGAGCTTGCAGAAGAAGAAATGACCAAGTTCGTGGACGGTGATAAGTAAGCCAAACCCAATGCCCGCAAGAAGAAGTGGAAAAACTTTTGTCAGTGAAAAAGTGTAAAGCAGTGCAAGCATTTATGGTCCTTTGTTAGTCGGGTTTACATGATATTGTAATGATGGGTTTTACGAGTTGGAAAGCTATCATATCATGCGTCGTGAGGCAATGAAATGATTGACTTGTCCGCTGATTCATGGTGAATTATTACACATTGAGTTATCTATGATTTTAAAAAAGGTTTGTTTGGTGAGATTTTTTAGATTCGGTCTGCTTTTTTTTAGCGTGAGTGTGTGTAGCCTGTCGTGTGCGCCTGCAAAAGAGGATCGGGAGCTTGTATCCTCTGATTCTTTGTTGTGCGATAACATTATGATGCCTCATTTATTGCCTGCTTATTGGCATACGTATGTGCAACTGTTAAAGACAGGGTTGTCGGTGCGTGCGGAGTGGTATGGTGTTCCTGATGATGAGATTGTTACTTGTTTCTCTCGTTCTGAACATATGATTTCAGGATTGCAGCTGTATTTTCCCGAGGGCAATGTAGAAAATGTGAGTCCTTTGGTTTTGTGGGTTGTGCATGGCACGTGGGCTAAGGAGGCGCCTGATTATTATGATAGTTCATCTGACACCTTTAAAGATATATTAAAATTTGCTGCAGAGATGGCTCGGCGCGAGATGAGACCGATAGAGGTTGTGTCATACTCGTGGACCGGTGAAGATAGTCATCTGGCTCGGCGGGAAGCAGGCAATGGGCTACGCAGGCTTGCTGAATCAGTTTTTTCCCCTCTGCGTGGGTACGGCCCTCATTGGGCATTTGGGCACAGTCATGGCGTGAACGTTATTTTTGTTGCCTCGCAGCAAATAGAGTTTGAGGGTGTTATTTCATTAGGGGCTCCGGTGGTGGAGTCAGTATATGCGCCGTTTCAGGTTGGGAAGCTTTATCATTTTTACTCATTGAATGATCCCTGGCAGTTTGCCGGGGCAATCGACCGTAGTTCGCTTAAGCGCCTTGTTTCTTCTCCGGGGGTGCGAAGCTACTCTGGGCAGCAGAGGCTGTGCACAGCGTTCAATTTTCGCGTCATGCTGGACGGCATTGAGCCAGGGCATATCAGTTTAAAGCTTGTTATACCTTTTATATGGAATATTATTGATGAAAAAGTAGATCACTATAAGTACCACAGCCATTTTAATGTTAATGTTACTCATGCATTGCACCAGACGGGGCACACGGTGCAGTTAAGCATTCGAGATAAGATAGCGGTGACAGACCTGATTGCAGTGGTCGAAGCACATGAAAGTGCTGCGGTGGTGATTGAGCGGCTTAAGAGTGAGATTGAGTATTCTCAGAAACAGGAAAATATCTTTATGTGGAACCAGCGGGGTAAGAAAATGAGCGCTCGAAGCCCGTGGTGGAAAAAAATTGTTGCGAATTGGATTGAGCTTGATATGGTGATTTCTGGCAAATATAGCGTCTTTAAGCCAGGAGCATATAAAAAGTTTTCACTCCTTCGTGATGAGCAAATATGATGCCTTGGGCGGTGAATTAGTTTGTTCAATTATGCTTCACAGTGCCTTCTGGCAACATATTTTGATAGTAATAGTTATTAGAGTTATTATTGTTTTTTGGGCCGTAAGAAGATGTTTTCCGTTTCGTGATGCATTTTTTTAACTTGAAAAAAGTAAAAAAATAGTTACAATTATCGCCATCGTAAAATTCACCTTCCTTTATGGAGGGTGCTCTCAGAAAGCTACCGGACACATCTAGGTACCGTTCTTAAGAGGCAAAACTGTAGTGTTTGCCCGGTGGATTAGGAATTAGCACGAAAGTAGTAGTTTAAGTAGGATGTTGCATTATGCCGACAATTAATCAACTGGTTCGCGCAAGTCGCCGCAAAGTGACTGAAAAGCGCAAGTCTCCAGCATTATCAGAATGCCCACAGCGTCGTGGTGTATGTACTCGTGTATATACAACCACACCAAAAAAACCGAACTCAGCACTTCGTAAAGTTGCTCGGGTGAAGTTGAGTACAGGTCGTGAAATCACTGCCTATATTCCGGGTGAAGGACACAATTTACAAGAACACTCTGTAGTGTTGGTACGTGGCGGTCGGGTTCCCGATTTGCCAGGGGTACGGTATCACATTGTGCGCGGTGCGCTTGATACAGCTGGTGTTACTGGCCGTAAGCAAAGCCGTTCGCTGTATGGTACAAAGAGACCTAAACCGGGCGCTGCGGCTGCTCCAGCTAAGAAAGGTAAATAATGCCACGTCGTAAATCGGTTAACTTTATTCGTGATATCGGTGTTGATACTCGATTTGGGTCTCCACTTGTTCAAAAGTTAATTAATATTGTTATGGAGCGCGGCAAGAAATCTGTTGCGCGTAAAATTGTATACGAAGCGTTCGATGTTATTGAACAACGTATTAAAGGCGACACTGAGAAGACGTTTGCGTTGTTTGAAAAAGCGACGACAAATATTCGTCCTGTTGTTGAAGTGCGTTCTCGTCGTGTTGGTGGTGGTGTGTATCAGATTCCTGCTGAAGTTGCTCCTATGCGTGCAAACGCATTAATGCTTCGTTGGCTCGTTCAATCTGCAGCAAAGCGCTCTGACAAGACTATGGGGCAACGGCTTGCAAATGAATTGATGGATGCAGCGGCTGGTAATGGTGCGGCAGTTAAGAAAAAGATGGATGTCCATCGTATGGCTGAAGCAAACAGAGCCTTCTCGCATTACGCCTGGTAAGGGAGAGTATGAGTAAGAAACTTGAGACGTATCGTAATATAGGTATATGTGCGCATATTGACGCTGGTAAAACTACGGTTACTGAGCGTATTCTGTATTACACCGGTGTATCTCACAAAATTGGTGAGGTGCATGAAGGTGCCGCTACTATGGACTGGATGGAGCAAGAGCAAGAGCGTGGTATTACCATTACCTCTGCGGCGACAACTTGTTTTTGGAGAGAGCATCAGATTAATATTATCGATACTCCTGGGCACGTTGACTTCACTATTGAAGTAGAACGTTCTTTGCGTGTTCTTGACGGTGCGGTAGCGGTGTTTTGTGGTGTAGGTGGTGTAGAGCCTCAGTCTGAGACTGTATGGCGCCAAGCTGATCGTCACAAAGTTCCGCGTATTGCGTTTGTGAACAAGCTGGATCGTGTTGGTGCTAACTATTTTGACGTGGTTGCTGAAGTTAGAGAAAAATTGAGTGGCAACCCGCTTGCTATGCAAATTCCTGTTGGCCAGTCGGAAGACTTCGTGAGCATTATTGATGTTGTGAGCAATCGCATGGCGACGTTTGAGGCTGAAAGTAACGGCTCTCGCGTTGTATGGAGTGATGTTCCTGCTGAATATGCATCTCAGCGTGCAGACTTGTATGAAAAAATTGTGGGCCAAGCATCAGAATACGATGATGAGCTTGCTGATAAATACTTGAATGGTGAAGCGGTTACTCCTGCTGAAATCCGTCGCGCATTGCGTCGTGGTGTTGCAGATCAAGAAGTAACTCCTGTGTTCTGTGGATCAGCATTTAAAAATAAAGGTGTACAGCTTCTGCTTGATGCGGTTGTTGATTACTTGCCATCGCCGCTTGAAGTGGCGCCAATGGTTGGTCATTCAGTTGACGATGAGACGGTAGAAGTTTCTCGTAAGCCTGAAGATAGTGAGCCACTTTCTGCGCTTGCATTTAAAATTATGACCGATCCATTTGTGGGTACATTGACCTTTGTTCGTATTTATTCTGGTGTGCTTGATTCTGGTTCATACGTATATAATCCGCGTAAGCGCGCTAAAGAGCGTGTAAGCCGATTGGTTCGTATGCATGCAAATAAGCGTGAAGAAATTAAGAACGCTGCAGCAGGTGATATTGTTGCGGTTATTGGATTAAAGGATGTTGTTACCGGCGATACGCTGTGTGATGAAAAACATCCATTGCTTTTGGAAACAATTAATGCGCCAGAACCTGTATTGAGCGTTGCTGTTGAGCCAAAACAAAAGGTGAGTATGAAAAAATGATTCTTGCGCTTCGTAAGTTGATGCAAGAAGATCCATCGTTTAGATTTTCTGTAAACGATGAAACAGGACAGACGGTTATTTCTGGAATGGGTGAGTTGCATCTGGAAATTATTGTTGACCGTATGCGTCGTGAATATAAGGTTGAAGCTTCGGTGGGTAAAACTGAAGTTGCATACCGTGAAACAATTCAAAAAATTGCTTCTGTGGAATCAAAGTTCATTCGTCAATCGGGTGGTCGTGGACAATATGGACACGTATACATGCGATTTGAACCTCTTGAACGCGGACAAGGTTTTGAGTTTGCCAATGAAGTAGTGGGGGGAACAATTCCTCGTGAATATATTCCTGCTATTGAAAAAGGTGTTCGTGAAGCAATTGGTAACGGTGTTATTGCGGGATATCCAACGGTTGATGTTAAAGCTATTGTTTATGATGGGTCGTATCACGATGTGGACTCATCTGAAATGGCGTTTAAGATTGCCGCATCTATGGCATTTCGCGACGGCATGCTTAAAGCATCGCCAGTTCTTTTGGAACCCATCATGAAAGTGGAAGTGGTAACTCCTGAAGAAAATCTTGGTGATGTAATGGGAGATTTAAATTCTCGTCGTGGTCGCATTCTTGGTATGTCGTCACGAAAAGGGGCTGAAGTAGTTGATGCTGAAGTACCATTAGGAGAGATGTTTGGATATACCACAGACTTGCGATCGATGACTAAAGGACGTGCGAGTTCTTCTATGCAGTTGAAACTGTATCGTGAAGTACCTCGTAACGTACAAGAAGAAATCGCAGCAAAAAAATAATTTGAATTAGCTTGAATAGAGAGGATATATAATGGCTAAAGGCGTCTTTCTTAGAAATAAACCGCACTGTAACGTCGGTACTATTGGTCACGTGGATCATGGTAAGACATCTCTTACAGCAGCGATTACTAAAGTACTTGCTGAAATGGGTCTTGCTCAACTTCGTGCGTTTGACACGATTGACAAAGCACCAGAAGAAAAAGCTCGTGGTATAACGATTGCGGCTTCTCACGTTGAATATGAAACAAAAAATCGTCACTATGCGCACGTAGACTGTCCAGGTCACGCTGACTATGTTAAGAACATGTTAACTGGTGCAGCTCAAATGGACGGAGCTATCTTGGTAGTATCTGCTGCTGACGGACCAATGCCTCAAACTCGTGAACATATCTTGCTTGCTCGTCAAGTTGGTGTACCAACAATGGTTGTGTTCTTGAATAAAGTGGACATGGTTGACGACGTAGATTTGATTGACTTGGTTGAAGAAGAAATTCGTGATCTTTTGACTCAGTACGGATTCAATGGTAAAGAAATTCCATTCGTTCGTGGCTCAGCATTAAAAGCATTGAATGGCGAATCTCCTGAAATCGGTCGTGATGCAATTATGAAATTGATGGATGCAGTGGATTCATATATCCCTACTCCAGAGCGCGATACAGAAAAACCATTCTTGATGCCAATTGAAGACGTATTCTCTATTTCTGGCCGTGGTACTGTAGTAACTGGTCGTGTAGAATGCGGTATTCTTAAAATTGGACAAGAAGTTGAAATTGTTGGTTTTAAAGATACAACAAAGACCACTGTTACCGGTATCGAAATGTTTAACAAGGAAATGACTGAATCACTTCCTGGTGATAACGTTGGTGTGCTTCTTCGTGGTACTAAAAAAGATGACGTTGAGCGTGGTCAAGTATTGGCAAAGCCAGGTACTGTAAAACCATATAAAAAGTTTAAAGGCCAGTTGATGGTATTGACAGAAAAAGAAGGTGGCCGTCACAGCCCATTCTTTAACGGATATCGTCCACAGTTTTACTTTAGAACAACTGACGTAACAGGCTCTATCTCATTGCCAGCAGGCCGTGAAATGGTAATGCCAGGTGACAACGTGGAAGTTACTGTAGAATTGATTACGCCAGTTGCGATGTATAAGCAACTTCGTTTTGCAATTCGTGAAGGTGGCCGTACCGTTGGTGCTGGTGTAGTAAGCGAAATTATTGAATAATCTTTAGCAAGAGCCGAAAGGAATCTGATGAAAAAACAAAAAATTCGTTTGACGTTGAAGTCATACGATCATCAGTTGCTTGATACTGCGGTTCGGCAGATTGTGCTTGCGGTTAAGAGAACAGGATCTACAGTTGTAGGTCCTGTCCCTCTCCCAACACACACGCGTTACTTTACCGTTTTGCGTTCGCCGCACGTTGATAAGAAATCACGAGAACAGTTTAAGCTTGCGACTCATAAGCGTATCTTGGATATTGTTTCTCCTGCGGAACAAACAATGGACGCGCTGATGAAGTTGAACATATCGGCTGGCGTTGATGTTGAAATTAGATAGATAGGTATGGATATGAAAACGTTGAGCCATGTTCCTGGAATTAAGGTTGGTATGACGCAGGTGTTTGATAGCGCCCGCAATGTGATACCAGTTACCGTTATTGAGTGCGGACAGTGGATTATTACTCAAATTAAAACAGTTGAAAACGATGGGTATAATGCATTGCAAATTGGTAAGTTGCGTAAGCGATATCAAGGTGATGCATTTACTTCAGAAATGTTAGAAAAAAAATCTGACTATTTTCTTTTCATCCGTGAAGTTCGTTGTCAGTCAACCCAAGGCTATGAACTTGGCGCAACAGTGTCACTTGATGACGTCCTGTTTGAAGAAGCTATGGTAGTGAGTGTTACGGGGACAAGTACTGGTCGTGGATTTCAAGGTGTTGTAAAACGTCTTGGCTACACAGGTGGTCCTGCGACGCACGGATCTATGTTTGGTCGTCGTCCGGGAGCTATCGGTAACATGAGAACTCAGGGTGAAGTTATTAAGGGCAAGGGATTGCCAGGGCATATGGGCGCAGAAACTGTGACAATACGGGGATTACGTATTGTTAAAGTGGACCGTGAACGTGGTGTGTTGCTGGTAAGCGGGGCGGTTCCTGGTCGTAAGAACTCATTGTTGTATGTAAGCAAGCAAGGATAAAAATATGAAAAAAATTGCGGTATACAGCAGCACGGGAGAGCAAACAGG
>JBAXGS010000018.1:0-8980 GCA_037139275.1 bacterium
CCAAAGAACCAAGAAGCAGTAATGCCGGTTAAAGGTGAATCGATTGCGTCTCATCGTGTGAAAATTGTCACGGTACCGGGGGATGGGCACTGTCTCTTGTATTCGTTCCTATTTTTTAAGTGGCTGAAGGCTAATCCAGGGAAAGGTATTCCTAAAAATTTTGCGCTACAAGCCAAGCAGGTCTCATTCATGCGTAAGGCCTTTGTGATTCAACTGAAGAAGCTTATAGAGGCTGAGTTGAAGCGTGACGAGCTTGGTCAAAAAACTGTGGAAGATTTTGAGAGTCGGAATTTTGCACTTGAATGGATACCCAGATTATTCGATCGATTTAATGATACTATAATTAAGCGGTTGGGGCCTGATGAGGAAGGTAATTTTTTAGATTATGAATATTATGCATATCCACACTTGACTGGCTTGGAGATGAAAAGACCTGATGCATTGAATTTATTATCTACAGCTTTGTTGTTGCGTGGATATTTGCGAACAGAGAAAGGGATCGAAACGCTGCGTACTAGGACTCAGAAGCAGAATGATGATGACGGAGTACCTAAAGAGACTGCTGATGCATTAATGCGCGATCCTTTAAATCTTTCACTAGTGCTTCGGTTTCTTGGCCAGCTAAAAGTACGCAGGATATTAGGAATAGCTATCAATTTAAAAAGCACAGTGACAATGGCGCAACTCTGCGAAGAGTATCTGGAGATATATCGAGAACATATTAATTGTGCGGTGCCTGTATTTGAAGGAGAAGATTTGCCAGAGCATCTTAAAGATGTGCCAAAGCCTATTGATTCTAAGTATCACTTGGCAGATCTTGAGGCGGAGCTTCTTGCTCGAATGGTTAAAACAAAAATATACGTATATTATAAAAATCCAGCTGCGGGTACGTATACTCATCAGAAAACATATGGTAGCAGTCTCTTTCCTAATTCTCCTATCATTTCTCTTGTTAATATTAATAGCGACCATTGGGCACCACTCGTTGGGAAAGTATCTACTGAAGCAGGTGCGGGTGCCAGTGCTTTTTGTGGAGCCGGCGCTGCTTCGGGTTCAGTATAGAATAATCCACACCCTTGTATTTCTTGCGTAAATTCCTTACGCTTCGTGCATGGTTTATTTATATCACTATATTCCCAATTCTTTAACGCTCCTTCGTATGATTAGTGCACCATTTTTATGGCATGCAATTCTTATGCATGAAACGGTGTGGGCGCTTGTGCTGGTGACATTTGCTATTGTAAGTGATGTGGGTGATGGGTACGCAGCTCGTCGATTATTTGTCACTTCACGTGCCGGCACTTTTCTTGATCCGCTTGCCGATAAAGTTGTTGTGCTGGCTGGTTTTATTGCGTTGTGGCAATTGCATATTGTTCCGCTCTGGGTGGTTTTGGTTATTATTGTGCGTGATCTGTTTGTAACATGGCTGCGAACCTTTTTATTGCGTCGGGGAATGCCACTGCGTACATCGTGGATGGCAAAAAGTAAAACTGCACTGCAGTTCGTATCATTGTATGCATTAATTATCGGTTCAGGTATGCGTGAAGGCTTGCATGCAGAGAGTGGTGTGATGGGATGCTTATATTATTTGAGTGTTGGTGTTGCGCTGGCGACTGCGCTTTCCACTATGAGTTATTGGTACCGGTTGTGTGCGGTGCTGTTTCGAGCAGGGCCTGGGCGTGAATAAGCAACAGATTTTTCGGTGGATTGCATCATGCGGCGGGCTGGGATTTAGTCGCTATGCGCCGGGGACTGTAGCAAGCCTTGCTGCGGCAGTTTCGTTGTATGTACTTCGTTTTTTCTGCTCTGTTTATTTTCTGCTCGCTCTTATAGTAGTGCTTTGTGTGCTGGGTTTTTTTGCAACACAAAAAAGTATTACCACGCGTGATGATGATCCTTCATGGATTGTAATTGATGAGTGGGTTGCGGTGTGGAGTTTGCTGGTATGCGTGCCGCATATGTGGTGGATTTTTATGTGCGGCTTTTTGGTATTTCGGCTTCTTGATATTGCAAAACCATGGCCAGTGTGCGCAGTTGAATTCTTGCCGGGGGCGTGGGGTGTTTTTGCAGATGATTTAGTTGCTGCGTTTTTGACTGCAATATTCTTGTGTTGTGTAGTAATACCAGTTATCCTGTAGCCTTTCTAGGGTAAAACCACGATTTCTAGTGCTATTTTTGAATGAAAGGCTGCGCAATCTATGGCAAGCGAAAAGATTAACTCTGCAATGCAAATCATCCCTCTTTCGATTGAAAAAGAATTAAAATCATCATTTCTTGATTATGCAATGTCAGTGATTGTGAGCCGTGCATTGCCTGATGTGCGCGACGGATTGAAACCGGTGCATCGTCGGATTTTATATTCAATGCATAAGCTTGGATATTATAACGAAAGACCACATAGAAAATCTGCAACGGTGGTCGGGGAAGTGATTGGTCATTATCACCCGCATGGAGATCAATCGATTTATCAGTCGATGGTGGGACTTGCGCAAGATTTTTCTAAGCGATATCCGTTGCTGGATGGGCAAGGGAACTGGGGATCGATCGACGGTGATAATGCTGCATCAATGCGATATACCGAAGTTCGCATGTCAAAAATTACTCAAGAGATGCTTGCAGATATTGAAAAAGAAACAGTTCCGTTTGTACCGAACTATGATGAATCGTTAACCGAGCCAACATTGCTTCCTGCGCGAATTCCTTACTTGCTCTTGAATGGTTCTAATGGTATTGCGGTTGGTATGGCGACATCTATTCCACCGCATAATTTGACTGAAGTTATTTCTGGGTGCATTGCACTTTTAAAAAATCCAAATCTCTCTGAAGATGAATTATTTGCGTTGATTCCTGCTCCTGATTTTCCTACTGGTGGCGTGATTTGTGGGCGTGCAGGAATTGTGCAGGCGTATCGTACTGGTCATGGCAAAGTAGTATTGCGCGGGGTGGTTGACATTGAAGGTGAAGATGATGCTCGTCCTTCACTGGTGATTAAAGAAATTCCGTATCAAGTAAACAAGTCTGACTTGATTACAAAAATTGCAGATTTGGTCAAAGACAAAGTGATTGATGGTATTTCAAACATTCGTGATGAATCATCTAATCGTGGTGGTATTCGCGTAGTGATTGATATTAAGCGTGGTGAAATTCCACAGATGATTTTGAACCAATTATTTAAGCATACGTCATTGCAAATTAATGTTCCTATGCTGCTTCTTGCGATTCATAATAATCGTCCGTTGCTTCTTACACTTCGTGAGCTGCTTGAACATTTCTTGGCGCACCGTCGTGAAGTTATTACACGTCGTACGCAATTTGATTTGCGCAAGAGTATGGCACGTGCGCATATTCTCCAAGGTTTAATTATTGCACTTGATAATATCGATCGTATGATTGTTCTTATTAAGCGTGCACCTGATTCTGAAGCGGCACAACAAGAACTGTGTGGTGAGTTTCAGTTGACACCAATTCAAGCAAAAGCAATTTTAGAAATGCGCTTGCAGCGGTTGACTGGTCTTGAGCGTGATAAAATTTTAGATGAAATGCGGCAGTTGCAACAGTTAATGCATGAGTTGCGTTTAATTCTTTCAGACCGCCAAGTGCTCTCGCAAGTTATTTTAACTGAGCTTGAAGATATTAAAGCGCGGTATGGTGATGTGCGTCGTTCAGTTATTTCACATGCGCTTGATGCATTTTCAGAAGCTGATTTAATTCCTGATGAAGATGTAGTTATTACACTGACGCATAAAGGGTATATTAAGCGGGTAATACTTGAAACCTATGCGGTTCAGCATCGTGGTGGAAAAGGTAAAAAAGGAATGGCTGATTTGGCTGATTCTGATGATGTGATGCAAGATTTATTTGTAACAAAAAATCATGATGATGTTTTGTTCTTTACCAACTTGGGTCGTGTCTACACATTAAAAGTATACGAAATTCCAGAAGGATCACGTGTTGCCAAGGGACGTGCGGTAGTGAATTTACTTTCACTCACTGAAGGTGAGCGTGTGGTAAAATTATTATCGACTCGTGATCTTGAAGGTAAATTTTTAGTGATGTGTTCTAAAAATGGTACTATCAAAAAAACCGATGCGATGGCATTTTCTAAAGTGCGTTCAACCGGCATTCGTGCAGTAAGCTTGAATGAAGGTGATGAACTAGTGTTCTGTGGATTAAGTTCTGGTTCTGACACCATTATTATTGCAACTAAATTGGGACAAGGAATTCGGTTCCGTGAAGAAGAAGTTCGCGCGATGGGTCGTCAAGCAACTGGTGTGCGAGGCATCAGGCTTCGTGCGCACGACTCTGTAGTAGGAGTTGTTGTTGTTGATAGTGATAGCAACCTACTGTTTGCAACGTCACGCGGTTTTGGTAAACGTGTTCGAGTTTCAGACTTCAGAGTTGCTCATCGTGGTGGGCTTGGTGTGCGTACTATTCCAACATCAACGCGTAATGGTATGGTTATTGGATTGGTTATTGTATACCCAGATTCTCATATTTTACTTATTGATAAGAGTGGTAAAATTATTCGGCTATCTCCGCAAGAGGTGCGTACAATGGGACGACAAGCACAAGGTGTTCGCCTCATTAGATTGGATTCTGATCAAGTGCTGTCCGGTTTGGTTTCGTTTAGTGAAGCGGAAGAAGATGAGTCAGCAACAAAGCTTTCTGATGAATTTACGCCACCCGTGGTGGGGGATCAATCTCCTGACGCTGAAGGTGATGATGAAGCGGCTGATGAGCCTCTTGATGCAGAGACGCCTGATCTTGTAGAAGAGAGTGATGAAGAGTTGGATGCGGCCGATCTATTTCATGATGATGAGCCGGCTCGATTTGATGCGTATGGTGATGATCGGGATTTAGAGATTTAATGAGGTATGCTCATGGATCGTGGAACGATAAAAAGCATAGCGGTGCAGTTGCTGTTGCAAGATGGCATTGGATCTGCAACGGTTGCACATCTTTTTAAAAACAATCTTGATCAGATTGCGCGGGAGCTCTACTCATTAACGGCCAGTGCAATAGCAGAAACCTACAATGTGCCTATGCGGTATGCAGCAGCAATGTATACCGCTTTGCATAATCTTGAAGCGCTTGCCGCGCATGATTCTTGGTGCGAGAAAAATGGAGTGCGTGCAGTAACCTTATTTGATCCAGAATATCCGGTGCTCCTTAAACATATTGGTGCTCCCCCGGTAGTGCTGTGGGTGCGTGGTGTTTTGCCAGGAGCGGGGCTTTCTTCATGTGCGTTGGTGGGTTCGCGGAATGCAACAGCGTATGGTAAGCGTGTTGTGAAAATGTTGGTACCAGGACTGGTTGCAGGGGGTGTTGCCACGGTAAGTGGGGGCGCTCGAGGCATTGATGGATGGGTCCATCAAGAAACTATTGATGCGGGTGGTCATACAACGGTGGTTATGGGATGTGGGCTTGCGCATACCTACCCCGCAGAGCATTACAACTTATTTGAGGATGTGGTTGCATCGGGTGGAGCACTAGTTTCGCCGTTTCCTCCTTTTATGCAACCTTCGCCCGGGACGTTCCCGGCGCGCAACCGGATTATTGCAGGCCTTTCAGTCGCGTGTGTGGTAGTGCAGGCTGCTGCTCAGAGTGGTGCGTTAATAACTGCTGCGCATGCGCTTGAAGAAAATCGAGAAGTTGCGGCAGTGCCAGGCCCTATTGATGAGCCTCTGTCTGTTGGAACTAATCAGCTTATTGCGCAGGGTGCTCGGGTTATCGCTGATGTGGCCAGTGTGCTTGAACTGTGTGGGCAGTATGCAGCACCAATGCCTGCTGGTGCGGTGGTGGTACTCAGTGCGGATGCGCATGCCATACTGCGGGCGCTTGATACCGCGCTGATGCTTGATGAGCTGGTTGCTGTGAGCCAAAAATCACGAGATGTGGTACAGTCAGCGTTGTTTGAACTTCAATTAGCAGGTAAATGTATGCAAAATCATGCAGGAATGTGGGAGCGTTGTGGATAAGAATTTTTTATATTGTGCGTCACAATCTCAAGCGCGGCATGCGTTATTGCAGCGCTCAGAGATTCCGTTTATGGTTATTGGAATTACGGTTCGGGAAGAAGATGCTCTGGTATCGGGAACGGTGCAAGAACAGGTTGCTGCACTCGCTCAGTATAAGCATAGTGGTATTGATGTTGGTGCCGTAATGCGCATGCAAACAGCTCAAACCGGTCGTTTATATTTTATTACTGCAGATACATTGATTGCTGGTGTTGAAAATGGGATCATATATGGCAAGCCACGCAGTTACTCTCATGCAGTAGAAATGGTTCAGCAGATTTCGCGGCAAGAGATTATTGTTGCCACCGGTATGTGCTTGTCGGTATGGCAGTATGATCAAATGACCGGTGAGTATGGGGTGCTTTCTCAAGAAACATGGGTTGCTGATGCGCTGGCAGAGTTTTCAGTACCTGATGGGGAAATAGATCATTATTTATCCTCTTGTCCGGTTGCCATGCAGGGATGCGGAGCCACGGTGGTTGATGGCAGAGGTATTCTCTACTTTAAATCTATTCGTGGTTCATATTCAGGCACATTAGGTCTTGATATGTTTGGGTTGCGCCTTCGTCTGGCGCGCCATGGTTTTTACGCTTCAATGCACCGTTGATTCATGCGGAGATTCATCACTGCATAGTGATTGATACAGCGCGCGTTTTGTGGGCGACTCAATCACATAGGTCTCTTGGGGAATCTCATGAATTCGCGTGGCCCCCGCACAATGTTTTTTGTGCTTGCGTGGGCGTGATGATTTTTTTGCGGTGTGATTTGTGTGAGCCGCATACTGATGGTGCAGAGTTTGTTCCATATGCCTGATAAATGTATTAAGTGCTGCGTACATATCGGCTGGGGGAAGAGAAAGGCTTTGATCATTGGCAATGGTAGAAAGAATCGCTTGGAGCTCAGGATCACATGCTTCTTTTATAAAATGAGTAAGAAGTTCTTGGTTATGTTGAAGAACCCATTTCATGAAGGTAATGAGCTCTAAAGAGATCGTCAATTGTGTGGACATGGTGTCCTCCTGATATCGATGATGACGAAATAAAGTAACAGGGCACTAGTGTTGCTCAAAAAAGAGAAGAAAGTCATTACTTAAGTGAAAAAGCAGGGGAAAAGAAAGATGGAATGCTTGTTAGGCCGCTTGAGCATTTTGCTGTGCTGAGTGCGCGTAGGCATTGTCTACTGTGTTAATGGCGTGCATGAATTGGCTGAAGTTCATAGGAATATTTGAGTCGTCTTGTGCGTCGTCATAGTAGAGATAGGCATCATCCATATCATCTTCTTCGTCAAGTGAAGTGAAAACATGCCGCAGGCCTGCAAGAATCATTTCCATTTCTTCTGGTGATGGCTTTTGGGATGTCTGCTCAGGTGGAGAGATTGGTTGGGGCGCAGGTTTTGCAGTGTGTTGTGGGGCAGGGTCTTTTTGATTTTCAACTGTATTGCCTGGTTTTGTAACTGCATCGCTCGATGGAATATACACATTTTGAATCGCTTGTTGCCACGCAGTTCCTATAATTTTCCTCTTTTTGACCGGCTGCGTGACCTTAGTATGCGTTACTGTAAGAGGTGCTAGAGGTGCCGCTGATGAAGCAAGACCCAGAGTCCATAAGAAAAAAATAGTATGTATGCGCATAAAAGACACCGTTTTATTAAGCTTTTTATATGAGTTAATCTTAGCAGGCGAGGGGTTTGTGTCAAGAATGGTGTTAGTCTGATGCTTGGTGAGTAATAGAACGCAGAGTTGTGTAATCGGTTTTAGTGCTTAAAAATCTATTGTAGAGTGTTAAAAACTATGTAAAGCAACTATGTGTTGTTGTGAGAAATGTGAATGTATTATATTCTAAAACAAGTATGAATCATTTTTTTGGGGGGGGATGTTTAAAGTTAGAGGATTAATCTTAAGTTTTATATGTGTACTGTGTGTGCCTGGCTTTGTGAGTGCGGTCAAGCAGCAGCAATCTGCGGGCCTTTCTCGTCAGATGAAGCGGCTGCATGAGTATGAGCGTCTGCAAAGAGTACTTGAAGAGAGTAATCCCAAGCTGTGTGAGCAGTTTGTGCGGCTTTCTGAAAAAGCAATGACACGGGCAAAGCGTACCACGCAAGACAAAAAAGCGATGCGAGTGTTTCTGAAAACAGTTGCGACTGATCAAAATGTAAATCAGCAGGATAAAAAAGCTATAGCACAGTTTTTAAGATCAGGGCTGAGCACAGGAGCTCACGTTGGTATTGGTGTGGGGAGTGCCGCTGCGGTGATTGCGGCACTTGCGGTTCTTGCGGCAAGGTACGGGAAGCTTTCTGTGTTGCCGGATGATTTCTCATTAGGTTTTGGTCCTAAGGGTGGTAGTGCGGGAGTTATCGGAGCTGGTGATAATCTTACTCGTTCTTTGGATTGTGTAGTTCCTGTGGGTGCTGCTGCAGGTGCTGATCGCGGTTTGGAAGCCGATGGTGTTAGAGCCCTTGCTAGTCGAGGACGTTCAAGTAGTTTAACAAATAATATTCTCGGCGGAAAATCTGCGATGAGGGGGCGTACTTCTAGTGTGGATAATATGCTTCCAGTTTCTCCGGCCGCTGGGGTTCTTTCTGGTCCTAGAGTAGCTGCTGGTGCAGATGAGGGTGGACCTGCAGGAGCTGGCGCAGGTGCTGGCTTAGATGAGGGCAGTCTTGCGGGAGCTGGTGGGCCGCTAGTGCCGTCTGCAGCACCTTCTGCTACGGTAGTCGTAAGAGGTGATATCGAAGCGGGAGCTGGGGCAGCTGCGGGGGTAGTTGGTGGTGAGGGAGCTGGTCGCGGTGCGGGAGTTATCGGAGCTGGTGTAGGAGATGAGAGTGTGCAGGATGCTCAGAAGAGGTTGCTTGATCCGTCGGGAGCTTTTGCTTCTCTAGCCAAGCTTGAACGAGATGAGTCTGGAGATTGGAAAGCTATTGATTGGGATGCGTTTGATGAAGCTAACAAGGAAAAGCTTATTATA
>JBAXGS010000019.1:0-8725 GCA_037139275.1 bacterium
CAAAAGCTCTGTGCAAAATATGCACGCAGCTACATTGAAACTAAAAAAGGGATATCGTTTACCAAACGCAACCTCGCAGAACATTTAGGACCACGACGCACGCTTGATATGCTAAAGGTAGGCACTCATAAAGTTGGTATAACCAATGGACTTGCGTGGACACCATTTGGCGGCGAAGTGATGCAAATGGAAGCACTCCTTATGCCAGGCACCGGCAAGCTCATACTAACCGGCCAACTCGGTGAAGTTATGAAAGAATCGGCACGTGCTGCGGTCAGCTATGCACGCTCACATGCCAAAGAATTTAATATCGATGCAAAAATGTTTGTTGAGTATGACTTGCACATTCACGCCCCAGCAGGAGGAATCCCAAAAGATGGCCCTTCTGCAGGAATAACTCTTTTGTCATCGATCTTTTCTGTATATACTGGTCGTCTCATTAATAGTGATTATGCAATGACTGGAGAACTCAATCTGCAAGGAAATGTCTTACCAATCGGAGGCGTAAAAGAAAAACTTCTCGCTGCCAAACAACATGGACTGAGCAGAGTAATCTTTCCTAAGCAAAATGAAAAAGACATTAAGGGAATCGGAGCTCTTCCGGATGGCATTAAGGTAGTTTTTGTTGATGATGTGAAAGAGGTTCTTGATCATGTATTACTTCCTAAATAATACCCATTACATCTGGCATACAATATAAAGGTTAGTTTATGCGCACAGTACAACGACTCATAATTAGCAGTGTCTTTGCATGTATGTTGCCTTGCATGCTTACCGCTATCCCTCTCATGTTTATTGATGGCTTGGTGCTCTCAAATATTACACGCACCATCACACCGCTTGATAAAAAGATGGAAGCAGCACTTGCACGGTACTATCAAGCACAAACGCCCGTAGCCTTTGTTATCCAAAAACGAACCGATATGAATACGCTGTGGGGAGCACTTGGTATTGTGACCGCCTGCACACCACAGCTCAAAGGGGGTTCACCCGATACACTTATGCGTTTTACTATCGCCATGAGAGATGTTATTGAAATCTACAATCCTGATCAAAAAGTATCTGAAGTGGTAGTACCAAACTCAATCCCTACAACAACAGAGCTCGATCTGCCGCTTACAGGATTTATGACGAGAAAATACCCCCCGATGTCCAATAGACTTCCAACGCAAGAGATTGAAACTATTTTTCAAATCCTTCACAGAAAATACAAGCAAAACTCTCTGAAAAAAGAACTTGGAGAAGCTCCTAACTGCAATCAGTGTATTCAGATTTACATAGAGAACTTAGAACTTATTGTTACTCCAGATTATGCACTCGAGTTTATTACTCAAGATTTTTCGGTACAACACAAATTAACGCTTCTGGTAAAACTTATTTTAGAACAAGAAAAAAGCAAGCAATCGCCTCAAGATATTGATCTCTCAAATCAACTCCGCGAACGGCTGAACAACCTGAGTCTTCCAGAAGTTGCCAATACCTACCTGAATGACTTAATTGATCGATTTGAAAAAGTACAACAAAATCCACAAGAAGGCCCTGGACTTGAATCATTTTTAAAATTTGCCCTCTCACTCCCCTGGGAAGATTCACTCGACACCGCCCCTGCGCAGTATGATCTTGAAAAAATAGCAGCAACACTTGATGAATGCCAGTATGGAATGGAACAAGTAAAAGATACAATTCTCACCCACCTCGCGCTACGTATGGTAAGCCCTGAAGGTGCTCCTTTTACATTATGCCTTGTTGGTAAGCCGGGAACCGGAAAGACCTCTATTTGCAGTCAAATAGCGTTTGCTATTAACAAACCACTCTACCGAATTAGTCTTGCCGGATCACACATGCAATCTGACATCCTGGGGACCAATCGAACCTACCTTAACTCACAAGAAGGTAAAATTCTGAAAGCGCTCAAAACAACCAAGAGCGCCTCATGCGTCATTTTGCTGGACGAAATAGATAAAATGGGCAATGAAAACCCAATGCATGGATCGCCCGCTAATGCATTACTTCACGTCCTTGATCCAGAACAAAATTCAAGTTTTTTTGATGAATATTTGGGCACACCATTTAATATCTCAAAAGTACTCTTTCTTGCAACCGCCAATAACGAACGTGAAATTCCGGCTGCGCTGAGAGATCGTATGATCATCATTCACGTACCTTCGTATTCAATAGCGGAAAAAATAGAAATCGCTATCACAAAAATCGTCCCTCGGCTTCTTGAAAAAATGGGGCTCATGAGTAAGAGACCAACATTTACGCCTGAGGTTATTGAAGCGATCATTAATAATTACACGTTTGAAGATGGTTTGCGTGGGTTAACAAATCAGCTCAATATCCTTCTGGGTAAATTTGCACGAGGCTATCTGCGAGGAGAAGATATTCAATTCACCCCAGAAAATCTTTCTTCCTATCTGGGCCTGCCGCACAATAATCTGGCTGAATTCAAGCGCAAAGCAAAAGAAATTGAACCCTATCTCCACACCAATGCGCGCCGTAAACTTTTTGAAGCTATTGAGAAATTTGATGTTGCAAAAGAACGAACACCAGAACATGAAATGCTCCGCGAATACATAGCAAACTTTCTCGCACTTCCTTGGGAAAAAACTCGTTCACTGAAAAATTCTGATCTCAAACGAGTAGCTACTGAAATTGAAGCAACACACTATGGTGCGCGCAAAGTACAAGAACAAGTGCTAGATTATCTGACCCTTTCACAGCAAAACAATTCGAGCAACCTCAGCACGACCTTGTGCCTTGTGGGAAATCCTGGCGTGGGCAAAACATCAATAGCCAACTCTATTGCCAAAGCACTCAATAAAAAAGTTTCCCGTATCTCAATGGGAGGAATAACCTCTGTTGAAGATCTTCGCGGCATTCAACAAGCGTATCGTGGTAGCAAGCTAGGGGCGCTTGCACAAGCGCTTAAAGAAGCAGGAAGTTCTGATGTTGTCATCATCCTTGATGAGATTGATAAAATTCCTACTCTTCCTATTGCCAACGCACTCCTTGATGTTCTTGACCCGTCACAAAACAAAGCTTTTTTTGATAACTACCTAGAAACAACCATAGATCTCTCACAAGTTCTTTTTATAGCGACGGCAAATGATCTGGGCACTATTCCCTACCCACTTCTTGATCGTATGAGTATCGTACCGATGGAAGGCTACTCCGAAGGACAAAAAATTGAAATTGCATACAAACACATTATTCCAAACATTTTAGCGCAATCAGGCCTCACTGATGCACCATATATAACACAAGAGCTGCTTCAAGCAATTATCCGTGGTTACACCCATGAGCTTGGAGTCAGGCAGCTTACGAGCAGACTCAAAACGGTTATTGCGCGCTATGCACGCAGTGTTGAGCTCGAAGCGCCGCTCAGTATTACACCCGATATTCTTTCTACATTCTTTGGCCCAACACGGCGGCTTGATGAACCACTCACTGAGGGAGTTCCTGGTGTGGTTAACGGCTTGTATGCAAGCGCTGCCGGCGGCGGAATTGGAAAAATTCAAGTCACCATCAGCCAAGGTGAATGGAATAGTAAACAAAACTTGACCTCAACCGGCATGCTTAAACAAATGACGCAAGAGTCAATCCAAACTGCACTCGGCTACGTTAAAGCACACTGCACTTATCTTGCACAAAAATACGCGAATTACCCTTTTGCTGTCACCACACAAATGCTGAATGCCCTTGCTATCCATGCACATATGACACGAGGCTCTGAAAAAGATGGCAACTCAGCAGGTCTGGCGTTCTGTACGGCGCTCATCTCTGCGCTCACAAACCGCCCCGCCAATAATACCTACGCTATGACCGGAGAAATCGATCTTCTGGGTAACGCGCTGGCAATTGGTGGGCTTGACCAAAAACTTGCTGGTGCTCGCCGCAACGGCATTACCTGCGTCTTTGTTCCCGAAGAAAATAGACCAAATATTGAAGCGCTTGAAGAACTTCCTGAAGGACTTGAGATTGTGTTTGTAACTCATATCGAGCAAATTCTCGATCGCATTCTCTTGCCAGCGGTTCCCCTGGATCCATACTCACCATTGGCAATGAGTGCTACTCCAGCGCAGGGTATGCCCGTACAGCAAAAATAAACCCTAGCGCCACACAGTCAATCTCCGCTATACATACTGCTGGTATCGACGGCGAAAAGAGTGCTCTATGAATCGCCTCTGGCCTTGGTATGCCTTCTGGGCACGCCCCACTACTATCCTGACACTCACCACACACACTGCCACTCTGGCAACAACAACTCCGCGCACCGCGTACGCAGCCCTCACGCCAGACCCCACACTACTCACTAAGCAGGGAACGCTGGCCGCAGGATTTCAACTCAGAAATTTTCTTGATACCGCAATTCCCCTGCAGGATAAAAAACCGTTTTCTCTTATCGTAATAATTCCCTCTCAGTCACCAGCGCCGCAGCATCTTGCCGTAGAGATTGGCGCATTACTCATGCAACTCAAACTCCCCGCATACTGCATCACCACTGCCGTCAAAGGGCATGCATCACCATTTGAAGCTCTGCCAGACATTCTCAAAAATTGTTCGGGCCCTTCGCTGCCGGTATTTCGCACTGCTATCTTGAGTACGGGAATAGTATGCATAAGCGCACTGCTTACCGCGGCCGCAGCACACTGGTATGCGGTAAAGCCGCTTTCCAAAGCCGCAGAAGGTATAGTGACATGCCCACGCCCCCACAATACACGCGCCCCAGCATTTCCACTCTACCCACTCCTTGCTACCGCAATGGCACTCCACCGCTGGGATAATCAACTGATAAAACTCAGTGGAACCGAATCAAAGCATACACACAAAAGTATTATGGCAAATCCTGCAACTGCGGGCACCGTAAGCAGACTTCTGTCAGACGCCACACACAGCACATGGACTATGCACAAACCACGGTATAGAGCGGGAATCCCGCCGCTTTATGAGGTCACACAGGTATCAATCTAACTGAGAAAAATATATAACTCTACTTCTGATACTCAAGCCACATATCTCGTACAGGCCCTGGCGCATGCAATAACTCTGCAACGGGGCCTGATGCTATAACTTTGCCTTCTTGTAGCATGATAACCGCATCAAAGTTTTGCAGCAGATGCAGCCGATGAAGAGAAACTATGCACGTTGCTTCAGGAAGCGCACTAAAAATACCGATCAGGATCTTTTTCTCTGTCACTAAGTCCACGCTTGATGTTGGCTCATCCATAAGCACAATCGAACTCTGCTGGGCTACAAACAACCCGCGTGCAAGCGCCAGCCGCTGCTTCTGTCCCACAGAAAGATTGAGTCCCTTTTCTCTAATATCAGTCTCTAGTCCTTGGGGTAATACTGCAAGAACCTCTGCAAAACCTGCAAGCTGAACAGCGGACTCAATCTCTGCCGGCGAAGCCGGCGCATCACATGTCACATTAAAATCTATTGTATCTTCAAAAAGCTCAGGATCTTGAGGAATCAGCGTAGTCATCCCATACAAAGGTACTAAGGAGTCAAACACCACGCCATCAATAGCAAGAGTTCCTGACGAAGGAGTATACAGCCCCCTCAGCACATTAAGCAGCGTACTCTTCCCGGCACCGCTCGCACCAATTAATGCGATTTTTTGGCCACGAGTGATAGTAAAAGCAACATCAGCCAAGATTTGCTCTCGCTCAGTATCTATATGAGAGAAGGCGAGCTGAGATACGGTAATCGACTGCCACGCCGGCACATCAGCCATAACTTCATGAGGCGGCTTTCCCCAACACTCGACATCTGCGATTAACGTATGAATACTGCCTACATCCGTATCCATACGTACCCAGTCATTATAATAACCTCCTGCTTGCATAAACACTGCATTCATCTCCATTTGATAACGAGAAATCATAATAAATGAACCAAGCATAAAAGTACCGGTCAGAGTAGCTGTATACATAACGTACCCAATTAAAATAAGCGTCACCATGCTTATCATGATCATCGTAAAGAGATGGCGCTTTGTCTCATTCAGCACTACTTCCCGACGAAAAGGATCCCATACAGGCGCCATACGTTTTGCTAAATGTGATTGCGTTAATGAATGCAGTCGTAGTGTAAGAATGGTAGTCATATTATTAATATAATCAAATAATACCGCTCCAATACGATTTTCAAGACGATTTCGCATCTCGTAAAGCGGTACAAGCTGCCGATCAAATAACAAAAACATCACGGTGACAAGACAAGATAAGCTTACCGCTAAAATCCCTACTGGAAGAGAAATCCACAGTAAAAAACCAATTGAAACTCCCAATTTCAAAACAGCCTGCACAAAGACACTTTGATTTTCTGCAAACCGCTGAAGGCCTCCTGCTGCACGATTAATTTTGGTAACGATGCCTCCTGAATGGTTATCTTGATGCCACGCCAGTGGAAGCAACGTAAGCTGCTGATAGAGAGTCAACACAAAATGTTCTTTAATTTTAAACGCCACCGTCCGTTCAAGAATACGCCCCGGAACTTGAAATACAAAAAACAAAACATGACACACTATACACATACTCAACCAAAAAACCGCATCATAGATGGTATGCTTTGAAACCGTTTGCAGTACATTAAAAGCCAACCCAAAAAAATAAGGGCTCAGCATTGCAATCAATTGGGCGATAATAAACAAACAGTGATACCCAACAATCTTCACACGCCACGCTGCGCCATGCTGCCACAGCGAACGCATTAAACGAAAATAAGTAAGGTTCATCGCACTCCCCGGCAGGACATGCGGTATACCATTTCTGCAGTAACATCTTCTACTTCGATAGAGAAAGAAGGAAACAAATCAATAGCGGCAGTAACCACGGCCTCTTCATATGCATGTAAAAGTGCATTGCGGCTCTCTATAAACTTGAACCACAGCTCTGCATCTTTTATCAAACCAAAGCGTGCCGCCACCCGCACCGTATCGCGAAAACCAGACATAGCTTCTGCGGTTTCGTAGATTTCAAGATAATCCTGTATAGTTTTCAAGCTGAGTTCAACACAATATTCAAACGCTTTAAGAGCACCGGCCTTAAGCTGATCGTCGGTCAGCCGTGTACGAAACGTATTAAATGATTTTTGCGCCTTTAGTAAAGGCATCATGGATAGTTGTTTTTTAAGAATACTCATATGGATTTACGCCTCGCTACGAATTTCTTCGGGAGCATCTTGGGTGTTTTTAACAGTATACCCGTGACCCCGCGATATACCATCAACTTCTGGTAAAAGAGTGCTCAATACACAGACTACTAATATACTTGTTGCCCCCAGAGCGGATAAAAAACGACCAACATATTTCATATACTTTTCCTTATTTTTTTTTGTTAATAAGACGTGGTATTGGTGGGTTAACCCACCAATTTTTAAAAATGATTTCAGGGTGATTCTTTAAAATCGGTAACAACGAATCAAAGGCCCAATACGGAAGTATAAAACTATTGAGAAAAATATTTACAGGGTTCAAATGCAAAGTTACCACTGCTTGAGTACTTGGCGTTTTTCGATGCCACCAAAAATTTCGTATCATCTGTGCAACAGATACATACAATAACATAGACCCTTCAAGCATAATCGTCAGCGAAGCTCCATGTTCAAACCCAAACTCATCACGATCACTAACAAATATTCTCTTGCTCATACCGCACTCATACGATACTTCTTGCTCTGTATCGAAATGAAGCCCAAAGCCTGCAACCGCATGAACATGCTGCAGGTTTTTTTTAACAGACTCAATAGCTTCTTTCCTGCTATGCACTTCTTGCATAATAACTTCACATCCTAATCCTTGAAACTCCTCAGCAAAACCCCTAATAACCGCTTCAATAGAAAAATTGCGCTGATCAAGGCGTGTGTCATACGGCATAAATATCTTTTGAATCGCCGGAACTAGCGGTTTAAATTTTTCACGAATAAATTCCCGGGCGCGAGGAATCTCACGGCGAACCCCGGACATACACCCACCGGGCCGCTCAAGAGAATTAACCAATTCATACGCAACCGGATCATAAATGCCAATAAAAATTGTACTAATGGGTTCTATCTTTTTATACAGCTCTGAAAGACCCAGCGTAATACTGAGGCCAATGCTTACAATAATATTAGGCCGACCATATTTAGTTTCATTAATAATATTCAGGAATGTTTCTTCTTTGGTGTCATCAATAAAAAACATTCGGGGAGAGTACGCCTCTCCTGGTTCACGAACCATTTGACGCATCGCCGCCATTGTCTGACGCACAATGGTGAGGTGCTCCTGTTCATCACTGAGGGCTAGTATATATACGTTACATGTTTTCATGGGGGAATTCCTATGTACCAGATTGCTATTACTAAGCACAGCTTTACTCAACTACTGATCATTATCTAAAGCAACGTTACTGGACTGCTTTATCGCATATACAGAAAATACGCATCCTGCATACAGGAAGAAGAATATACCCAACTAAAGAAAAATCAAATTTTTATCCAGAAAAAAAGAGTGTTTTGCTCAATACAGTAACGGTTTTATTAACGCTTGCGCCGTGCAGATCGTGCGATTCATGTGTCAGGGACGGCAACCCAGGCCTACTTACTACAATCACGACCCCGCCCTATCTACCATGAGGAGCTTACAAGTCATCGCGAGCTGCCTGCCGGCCATAGCCGTGGCGTCGGATATTGGAATGTTTTTAGAAAGTCCAGCCTACGTCAAGACTTCGGCGGACAG
>JBAXGS010000020.1:0-8504 GCA_037139275.1 bacterium
CATTAAAGTTATCGCAAATCCTTTTACTGCAGGGCCGCCAAATTTAAACAAAATGAGACCAGCAAGAAATGTCGTAATGTTAGAATCAAGAATCACTGTCATCGCGCGACTAAAACCAGACTCAACTGCTTGACGGAATGCAACACCACTCAGTAAATCTTCTTTGATTCCTTCGTAAATCAAAATAGATGAGTCAATTGCCATACCAATCGTAAGCACCATTCCTGCAATTCCGGGCAAAGTAAGTGTTGATTCAAAGTACGACAAGAACAACAAAATTAAAAAGAGATTGTACGCAAGCGCCAATGTCGCTAAAAAGCCGAGCATCTTGTAATAAAACACACTAAACAACAGAACCAATAGCAAGCCAACCAGACAAGCAAGTAGCCCTTTATCAATAGAATCTTGCCCGAGCGATGCGCCCACACGATTTTCTTGTTCAAAAGAAATCGGAGCCATTAATGAACCAGAGCGAAGCACCAACGCTAAATCTCGTGCTTCTTCTGCGCTGTATTGACCAGTGATTGAACCCTGAGAGCCAATTGCAGATTCAATATTAGGAGCACTGTACACCACACCATCAATAACAATAGCCAACTGACGACCAATATTTTCACTGGTTACCGCTTTAAACTGCGTGCCGCCCAAAGAATCAAGGGTGAAGCCAACATACATTTTACCCATTTCAGAAATGCCGACCTTCGCGTCTACAATATGATCACCAGTCACATCAGGATATGCTGAAACCACATAGTAACCACTTTCTTCACCACGACGACCAGGTAAAATCACCTTATCACTTGGCAAGTCACCATCATATTCATCAAGTAATGAATCTTGACTATGTCCAACCTTTTGCACAATCTTAAATTCAAGCATTGCGGTTTGCGTAATCAAAGCTTTTACCCGAGCAGGATCATTTACCCCAGGAAGTTGTACAACAATCTGACGGTCACCATGTCGCTGTACAATCAAACCAGCGACGCCAAATCCATTTAACCGATTAGTCAGAACACTCACCGCCTGATCTACAACACCGGTACGCATACGCTGCTCATCAACAGCATTAAGCCCAATATTCACCGTAAAATCTTTTTGAGATACGGCATACCCTGCTGGTTGTTTTTTAACAGCATAATAACATGCGGTCGCAGCTTCTTCTGTTGCAAACGTATATGACAACACAGTAGATGCCAAAGTAATTTCTTGAGGAAGAACACTCAATTCTTTTTTAAAAATCTCATCAAGTTCTCGACGCGCAATACCCAACTTATTTTCAATTGCTTTTTCAACGCCAACACTCAACACAAAATAGGTGCCGCCTTGCAAATCAATACCAAGCTTAAGACGAGGTAGATACAGAGATTTAAAAAATGTTTTAAAATCGCCACGCATTAAAGAACTATAACGCGTTTGACCTTGCTCAGGCGCACGTATTGCTACTAAAAAATACGTGCCAACCGCTGCAGCAAGAAGCCACGCCATACATTTTGATACAACTACATTACGAATACTTGCTCTCATCTTATTATCTCCTTGGGTGGAATAAAAAACGCGCGTCTCAATACCGCGCGTAGAGCTCGCTTTCTGAGAATTTGGTGCCGAGAGTGGGACTCGAACCCACATGAGTAACCTCGCTGCCCCCTTAAAGCAGTGCGTCTACCAATTTCGCCATCTCGGCATATATGTCAAATAAAACGGCCCGGAAACTTAACAAACAACCACGAGGATTGCAAATTTTTTTTACACAAAAATCTTAAATCGAGTCATCTTTCTCTATACCGCGCCCCTCTTCTGTCGTTCCTCTGTGAATATCTGCCCCTTGTATCCAGTTATATACATACGTTGCAAGACGGCGTGTTGATGCATATGTTTTCCACACTAATCGCTTAAATAAACCAACCCACGTGAGCTCACGATCATGGCGTGCATACGCGCGTGACAATTCTGCCGCAATATCTTGTTTTGTATCAAGCTGCATAACACGTTCAGCCTCAAGTCGATCGAGCAATGTATCTTTCATCTCAATAATTTCTCGCTGCTGCGAAAGCTCAGCAACACGCTGCTTGGATTGTAACCGCTCAAGACGAATACGTTCAAGGACAGGATCGGCAAGTGGTGCTTCATGTGCAGCCATCACCCCTTCTTGATGCACCGCATCTTTATTCACTAATGAAACCGCTCCCTGATACACAGACTGTGCACCATCAACTACTGCGTGACGCACCGGCGCACTGGCATTCCAAAGCGTTGCGAGAGTGTCGGATATCACACAATACGGCGCTTCAAAAACCGTATCTCTTACCAGGTTCATAACCCAACTGTCTGCCGATTTTCTATTTTTTTTTTTACTATCGCCCAAATCAGTTTCATTCTCACCAGAGTCTTGCATAGCATCTACTTCCTCCGCCGAATCTGCATGTGGCTCATCTACTTTTATCGTTGCGCGAACACTCTTCAACGCATCTGCTATGTGAATATTTTTTTGCACTAATGCATCAATATTTTTTTTAGCGGCGCTCACACGCTCTCGTCCTTTTGCCAGAGAATCATCAACTGCTTTTACCACACCACTTGCAGCAGTAAAAGAAGTACGAGCCTCAGCTATTTTTGCAGCAGCTTCTTTTATCCGAGTACTCAATCCAACAATCATTGCATGATCAGTTGATGAGGTCATCTCAATACGCTGAGACTGTATCTGCAGCATCACATCACCAAGAGACAGAACAACATCAGACAACGCCTTTACTGCTTTAATAACCTCTGCTTCGCACTCTTGCAATGTCTTCATATCACGCTCAACTGCTTCCAGCAGGGGCGCTTCACCTACCAATGCTTGCTGAGCGCCATCATGCACTCCCACACCAGGCTCTGCTGCTTCAACCATTGCACTTTTAATAGATGCTACATCAGCAGTCGCAGTACCTCGCGCAAGTCCCGCTTGCGTAAAAAATTCATCAAGCTCAGCATCAAAAGCTAAATATGCTTCAAGCTTCTGCTCTTTTATCGTTTCAATCGCTTCAAGAGCTTCACGAGCCTTACGCTCTTCTTCTTCACTTTTCTCAAATATCACCGTATCAGGCACATCGGTCGCAGCTGCCGGAGCAGTTGAAAACAATGCATCAGACTCAGGAGGGGTTGATTGCTGAGGAGCTTGCACAACAGGAATAATTGCAGCTGCATTGGGCTCTGAGACAGCAGGCACAGCCTCAGGAGTTGCCGCATGAGCGGAAACCTCCGGCACAGAAGGTGGAGTCGGCAAAGCGGTATCAACTGCAGGAGGCGCACTTAAAGGAGGCAATTCAGGTACCGGTGTTGCCGCCGGCTCAGTTGACGCATCAAAAGAAGAAGAAGAAGAAGAAGAAGAAGAAGAAGAAGAATGCTCACTCGTATCAGTATGCTCCGGCACAACCGCATCCAAAGAAGGTGGTGGCGGCAAATCGAGGGCCACGTCTGTTGTAGGCTGCTCCGCACTTTCTTCTGCTATTACTACAGAGCTCCATACTGCTACTATCATTATTACCAAGAAAAGATTCATATCGTCTCCAGAACACAGTTTCTAAACATATTCGATTCATGTAACTACACGATGCGGGAAACCATACTCAGGTGTCAGAGTAAAATGCAATGCTATTCTGAGTCTGCAATACGACGGCGAGCTCGTACAACTTTTTTTTGCACCCCAAACAAAGAGGTCACAAACAACCATGAGGCTGAAACAAGCTCTTGCACGTAGCCATACAATTGCTGAGGAAAGGAGAAAAATGAATCATACCATTCATGCTTTTTTTTTATAATACGTCGAGGGCGAACCGGCTCTTGCTCAACCTGAGATGCCACTTCATCAGACACTACCGCAAGCACATCTCCCACTTCTTTTTGTTTTTTGCGATGGGCACGATGCGCAACAATAAATCCTCGCTCTTCAATACGCTCCACTTGTTTATTCACTTGTTCTATTTGTTTTTCAAGCGTCGAAATAACATTTTTAAAATCAGCAAACAACGTATCTTCTAAGTACTTCTTAATAGCAGCAACTTTATCGGCAAATCCTTGAATTTCATAAAATGCATTGGCCGCTTTTTGATCATCAATAATCCACCACATTTCTTCTAATTTCTTACTGCTCTGTGAAGACAAAGAAGAAGCTTCTTTTATCTGCTTATCAACAGCTTTAATCCGATCTTGTAATGAAACATCTAAATCGGCAATCGACTTCATATCCAAATTAAATTGTTCAAAGTCTCGCTCAAAGCGCTTGACCTCTTGCTCAATCGCTTCCACTTGCACATCATAAAAATTAATAGGCGTATCATCACTCTCGCTTCGTTTTTTTGCCTGAGCAATACGACGCTCTTTATCTTGCATGATATCAGCTTTAATATCGGCAATTAAGGTACCGAGCTTGCCACGAGTAAATCCCTTGATCGAATAAAACTCATTTACTTTTTTATCAATAGTTTCAAACTCTGACAAAAACTGAGTGCGTGATTTTTTTACCGCAACACTATCTTTAAGCAACTGCTCTTGAACCGATTGCGCTTCTTTTACCCACGCACGCTTCTTCAGCCAATTACCCCGTTCACCGATAACTGTTGGGTCTGGTTGCACACTCGCGGTGCAACCAATACCCACAATCAATCCCATAACACTCAGCAGTTGTATTATTCTCATTTTTGCGTCTCTATCATTTCCTTACAGAGTACGACCAAGTTCTCGCAACTCTTGAAAAATACTATCAATTACATCTTGCGCATCAGATGAAGTAAAACTCCACTGTACACCTTTATCAATAGTCGAAAGTACTGATTGATCAGACTTAATATCAATAATATCGATACGCACCACATTCATCAGCGGATGAACGTACGATGGCGCACGCACAACCCCAGCTCGACCGAGAACACTATACGCAATATTATTATCGCCAAGGAAGGATATCATTACTTTTTTTTGCCATACCATATTGTGGTAGCCGGTATGATCTTTATGAATCGCTGCAAGTAAACTTTCACGACCTTTAGGATAAATGCACTGAATTGGAGTGGTATGAGGAATACCTTTTTCAGAAAAAGAAGCCAAAATACCAATTGCTTTTTCTGACACAAGCAAATTATATAAATCGTCTGGAAGCTTAACTCCCACATGTTTTGCCATCATTTTGTCCCTTACGCTGCTGCTGACTAATTATGTATTATATGCGTTGCCCACACAAACGATGATCTCCTTCTAAACCACCGATAAGCGCTACAACCACCTCATTCTCAAATATTTTCCCTTTTTGGGTCAACCGCATACAAGCGTCTGTCACCTCAAGGTACCCATCACGTACTAACTGATCACGGATCATCAAAAACGATTTTTCTTGCGATAAGTGGCATAAGTATACCATACGATGCAAGCCCACCCCTTGACGCTGTCGCAAACCAAGCATTAATTCTTCTAAAACAGCCTGCTGGTGAGTTAATTTTTCACACGCACCATGCCACCCTTCCACACTCACCGCCGGAGACTGAAAGTATGAAATGTATCCGGTCAGTTTCTTTTTATTGCAGCATCGAGACACTCCGTCAAATGATGCCGCCCCAATACCAAACCCATAATACGGTGTGCGGTTCCAATATCCTTGGTTGTGTTTGCTCTCAAACCCGGCACGAGCAAAATTAGAAATCTCATACTGCTCAAATCCTGCTTGAGCGTAGCGCTTAACGGTCCATTCATACTGTGCAATTACCTGTTCATCACGTGGAATGGTAATTGCTCCTGCCTTGACGCCATGGTACAACGGCGTATTTTCATGAATAGTTAAAAAATAGAGCGACAAATGTGACACTGGCCACTGCACACACGTTTCCACTGTCCGCTGCCAGCACTCATCAGTAACTCCGGGCAATCCAATAATACTATCTGCCGAAAGATTAGAAATAAACCGAGGAGCTGTTGCAAAAAATTCCAAAACCTCTTGCGTCTTTTGCGGCCGATTAAGCTTGGCAAGAACCGCATCATCAAGCACTTGCACACCCACACTGAGCCGATTAATACCCACATCACGCCACACTTCAAAATGCTCTCGGGTTTGCCCGCCAGGATTTACCTCAAGAGAAATTTCTGCAACAGAAGACAAGTCAAACAGCTCACGAAGGAGCACAAAAAGTTCTTGCAGCAAATCAAGCGGATACAAACTCGGCGTACCACCGCCTAAAAACACCGTATCTATAGCTGCACCCCGCACATGAGGCCTTTCGGCTACAAACGCACGAATCTCGTTACACAGCGCCTTATGATACTGCAGCGAAAAATTATGATGGTCTTGCATCGCCACAAAGTCACAGTAATGACATTTGGCGGCACAAAATGGCCAATGAATGTAGAGCATGCGAGGAGTAGTGGTAGAAAAAATATGTGTCATAAAATCCTTTGATTACCGACAGTCTACCACAAAAAAAAGCTGGAATATTGGCTTTTTAAATAATTATGATCCCACGCCGCAAAGCATCAGCTTATGCGTCTTTGCGAGGAGTTGTAAAAATGGCTTAAACTGAAATGCGCTTTGCCGACGAAACAATCCACAGAACATGGAATTGCTTTTTACATAATCAGAGCCTGGCTTGCTTCGTCGCCTTGCTCCTCGCAAAGACGTATTACACCACTCGTATCTTTATTATTATGCGTTAGCTCTGACAAACTACCAATAACCATTACGCAGCGGCTGCAGCAGTTTGCTTTTTGTTGTACAGATATACGCCAGCGCCAGCACCAATTCCACCAAGTGCCACGCCACCTACACCAATACCCAAATCACGATACAAACTACTGATCATGGCTTCTTCTTTTTTGCTAAGCGGCTCAAGTGATCCACCAAAGATACGATCAAGTGCAACCTTCATTAAACGACGGCGAGTTTTTGTCCGCAACCCTTGAATCAGTGTATACAGAAGCGAGCCCACCGCAACACCTACCCCAGCAACACCAGTTCCAATACCCGCTTTTTGCCGAGGAGAACGCTGTTTTTTGGAAGTAGCATTGGAGCCGTATTGCGCATTATGCTTCTCACTAACCTCAGGCCCTGCAGGTGTCATTGTGTCTCGCACAAGAGGTTTTGTTCTTGGGGCGCCATCTGAAGAATGATCTGTAGCCGCTGTAGTCGTTGGCGGAACATCTGCACCAGCAACCGTACCTGTACCATCGCCTCCTGCGGCGCCAGAAGTTGAATGAGAAGAATATTCGCTTGGTGCATCCGTATCAGCTCCCGAAGCATCACTGCTTCGACGAGAATAAGCTTGACTGTTACCATCAAGTTTTGCAGAGTCCAATGCAGACTCATTCTCTGCGCCGGCGACATCGACAACACGTGCTGCTTCAACTACTAAGCGCCCTGTGGAATCATGATTTGATGTCAGCCGCAAATTTCCACCAGTATGAGACGCAAAAGGACTCGCACTGGATCCTGGCTGCGCTGCTTGCAGCATAAATAAGCGCATACGCGTGTCACTCTCAGAAGCGTTCCCCAAACAGTACCCGCCCAGAAACAGCGCAGTACACAACATAATCAGCAGCTTTTTCATACAAACCCTCAATACAATTAATTAGAAATATATCTTTAGGATACACAACTTTCACCAGATTTTTAAATATTTCTATCAAATCCACTCTTTTTTAATGCAAAAAACTTCCCAAAAACTATTACTGTGCTAGGATAACCTCATGAAAACAGAAGCACAAGACCAACCCTTCTCATTTCTCGACCATCTCAATGATGCCCAACGGCAAGCGGTAACTGCCCCTCTCGGCGTTCAACTTGTTGTTGCAGGAGCGGGGTCTGGCAAGACTCGTGTCATTACTTCCCGCATTGCGTATCTTCTCAGTCACTTTCAAGTTCCCGCACATGCTATTGTTGCGCTGACCTTTACTAACCGCGCTGGAGCGGAAATGAAGGAACGAATCAAAAAAAACGTTCCTCACTCGGCCCTTCCGTTTGTTGGCACATTCCACTCCTACTGCGTACGTCTTCTGAAGCAATTTAGCCATCTCTTACCGTTTGCCGACTTCACCATTATTGACACTGAAGATCAGCGCGCCATGCTCAAAAAAATTATGGAGCATTTTGGCGTTGACAAGCAAAGCACCCCAGCCAAGATGCAGGGGTACATATCACTAAGCAAAAATTATCTTCCCGGCTCCCCGCTCAATGACATTCCAAGCATTCCCTTATTTCAAGAAATTGCAGCCGCTTATGAACGAGAAAAAAGCCGCTCTCACGCGTATGACTTTGATGATCTCATGTTGACCACCCTCAATTTACTCAATAAGCATCCTGAAGTAGTCGCTCATTTACAAAAAACAATCCGCCATCTCCTCGTAGATGAATATCAAGATACCAATCAAATTCAGCATGAACTCCTCAAGCGCCTTGCATTTGATGCACACGGCCGCATGTGTCTTGAGTCGGTTTGCGCAGTGGGCGACCAAGATCAATCTATTTACTCCTGGCGTGGGGCGCAGGC
>JBAXGS010000021.1:0-7946 GCA_037139275.1 bacterium
TAGTACAACCGCTGCGCTCCGCGAAATGTTTTTACCTGCTATGATTACTATTTTCTCACCTGTTGCGGTGCGTATTATTTTTGGCGCACAAGGGAAAGCGGCACTTGGCGGCTTTTTGGCTGGCGCTACGCTCTCTGGTATTTTGCTTGCATTGTCTATGGCCAACGGTGGTGGTGCATGGGATAACGCGAAGAAGTATATTGAAGCGGGTAATTTTGGTGGTAAAGGCTCTGAAGCGCACAAATCAGCGGTTGTTGGTGATACGGTTGGGGACCCATTCAAAGACACATCTGGTCCATCACTGAACATATTAATTAAATTGATGTCGATTATTGCGTTGCTTCTTGCGACGATGTAGTCAGTAATCTCTTTTCGTAAAATTAAAAGAGGCGCTCGGAGAAATCCGGGCGCCTCTTTTATAAAAAGCATCTAAATTGTTTTGTTGTTGATGGTGAATGTACAGATCTTATTTGAGTTTTTTTATAAATATTTTAGTTTTATGTTGTATTCTTAGTATACTTATTTGTGATATACAGAAAGGAATCAAATGAAAAATATATATAATACAGCCTTGCTGGTCGTTGCTATGCTTTGTGTGGGTAGTTTTGCAAACGAGATTGAAGCAAAGAATGCCTTTCAAAAATTTGCGAAGAAAGTAAGAAAAGACCCTCGTCCTTATAAAACAAAATTTAACATTGCGCTTGAAATTTCTGGGATAACGTTAGCGACTGCTGTTGGTGTGTTAGTGCATGCGAAAAAAAAGTTAGACACATAACCAAAAAACTGCAAGGCCTCACAGGGGTTGCTGATGTGGTGAGTGTGTTTTCGCCAAAGAAGGTTGCTAGGCTTAAAAAATCATTAAAGAGGTATAAGGCACTCCGTGACTTTGCGGCGACGATAGTGGCATTGTCGACAGTGGCGACAGCTACAACATTGGGTGGTAGGTTGATTTTAAATACGGTTCCGGAGCCGCGTGGTATGGCAAGAGTTGAGGTCGTAGTTCAGCGTAGCATCAAGGGAGTGAGAAACTTTTTTTAGTACTGAGTCTCTTAATAATAACTATGAGCGAGCATATTCTGGAGTTTTGTTGTCAGCTGCAGAGCATTGTAACTTTTAAGCCCTTTCTGGTATTCTCAACAATAAGAAAGCTCATAATAAAAAGGTGTTATATGAAAAATATCTATGCGTATATGTGTGTTGCTGTGATGAGCTATGTATTTATTGTGCCGTCACGTGCAGTGTCTTTTCGATCTGCAAAGCGGAGCGTGCGTACTGTTTATAATAAGCAGCCTTTACATAGAAAACAGGTGGCGCTTGGCGTGCCCCTGCTGACGTTGGGAATAGTTTTGGAGTCTGTTTATGGCGGCAAGCAAAAAGAGATTGCGGCGCGCGTTAGCAGGCTCAAACAGCAGCTCGGCCGGGGTGCTAATAAAGCACTAAAAAAACGAATTCGTAAACTTCAGTTGCAGCGTGGTGGACACATAGCTCTTCAAGTTTTTGCAGCACTTTCAAGCCTGGTTGGAGGTGCACTTACAATATCAGCGTTTTATAACTGGTGGAATTCTATGTTCCAACCACGAGTTACTACAGGTGAAGTTATGTTGCCTGGTGGTGGCCCACAGGTTCCTCTTAGGGGGCCACATGCTACACTTGCTCGTGGTGGTGTTGTGACACCTGCTCCTGCGCCAGGTACAGGTGAAGGTCGTCGTCAGCCATATCAAGGTGGTTCGGGGCTACTTGGTGGAAATCGCCGTCAGGGTAGGCCTGCGCATACTCTCAAGGCAGAAGCTATAAGTGGCTGTCCTGTATGTACAGTATGTGGGGCTCGAAGTCGCCAAACTTCAGCTGGCCGGTGGCATATGGATATTGCTTGTACTGGTCTTCCATCGCAACCTGCGCCGAAACCTCAAGAACAGGCACGAGAGCTTCGTGTAAATGCCGCGATAGCTCGCCTGTAATCTGCAGGGGCTGCTGAGGGCTCTAGTAATCAATAACGTGCTTTCATTATCCCTGAACAGTTACTCCGATACCAAAACTCCATGCATCTTTTGCTGAGCCGTCTATGCCATACGTACTCACCATGTACCATGAGCTTTCACCCCAATTATAACGACGTCTGATACCAACAGATCCGGTGATTCGTTGTGTGCTGCGCGTCATTCGTGTGAGTGTTGCAAGTGGTGCGGTTTCGCTGTATTCGCTTTGTATTGTATCAATCAGATAGCCAATTGCGCCGTAGAGCGTGCTGCTTTCATAATGAAGCCCAACGGAAGCTGTTCTGAGCATGCCTGGCTTCACTTCAACTTTAATGTCGCAGGGATAGAGTTTTTGCTTAAGGTGCGCAGTAATATCGGCATCAGAGCTTATTCCTTCCATAGTACCGGGAAACCCTTCCTCTAGTTTGGTAAGTGCAGTTTTTGGCGTAAGGCTGAAGCGACTTTCAATGCCGCTGCGGTAGTAGAGTTGTGTGACTTGACCGCGTAGAGACCATGCGCTGCTCAGCCGAAGGCCGGCAGTAAGTTGTGCTCCCAGGCCAAGATGGCCGTTGCTCCCTAAGGGGACATGGAGCATGCAATCGCGTGCTCGGTTAATAAGTCGTACCGCAAGTTCATCGCTGGTAAGTGGAGGGGTATCTTCTGTTTCCAGAGGCGTCACTCGTGCAGCTCTGGTTCCAACCGGAATAGTTGCATAGACGCCAGCGGAGCAATAGAGATGCGAGCTGAGTGGAATGCGATAGCGAAGATAGAGGTGTATGTCGCCAATACCAAATGTTGTTCCGGTGGCGTGCCAATAGGTCAATCGGTGTTGAGGTTCTGCCGCGGCATAGCGATCACGATGAGTCTGTTTGGTGAGTGAAGCGGTATAGTGTGCAAGTGCTTGGCCACAACCGGTACGTTCTTTTTCTGAAAGCCACCAGTTGCGCTCACGGGCGCCTATCCACCAGTTCCAGCCAATATCAAAATTTTCTTGGTGCCACATTTGTCCAAATTGCAGGCCGCATATATGTTCTTGAAGGGTCAGGTTTTGCGTGTGAGCAAGAAAAGGCGCAAGCGATGTTTCTTCAAATACTGTTTGGTCGATAAGGAGTGGCATTTCCACTACGCGCGGATTGCGCATACAGAAAAATGTTGCAAAAGCGGGCAGCCCTGGGTGAGCAAGCAGTGATGGCTTGAGTATAAAAAGTGGATCGATATCGTAGTGAGTAGCAGTACTGGTCCACGGAGTGTCGGGAAGTGCATTCAATAATAAAATAGCTTTTTGTTTGCCGGTGTAGTCTGCTGCAGTTAGTATGCTGCTTGCACAGATAGTGATCAGTAAGAAGTTAAAACGTATGTTCATAAACATTCCTATGGTATGATGCTCACAATGAGTTAAGTGAAAAGGTACTCGAATGCACACTATTATTCAAGCGGTTGTATTACGCTCACTTGATGGATATGGATCACGTTATTCTTTGTATACATCAGTGTACGGACGGCTTGATATTCACGATATTCGTCGAGCACGAGAGCGGTCTCCTTTAGTTGTTGGTGATGTGGGATATGTGGTGCTTATGCAGCAGGGAAGACGATGGATGCTTGATTCATTTGAGTCAATGCTTGCACGGGCAGAAACAACAAACACAGAATCGTTTTATTGGCGGCATCATTTTTTAGATATGTATTTTTATTATGTTCCGCTTGAGCAGCCCAGCGAAGAGTTATTTGCATTACTACTTTTTGTACTGCAGCTTGCGACAGCGCCAATTATTCTTTTTAAACTGTGCGCAGCACGCTTCTTTTCATTGCTTGGATATTACGTACCTGAGGCGCTTTTGTGGTACAATACAGTGCTTCAGGGCGTGGATGAATTTATGCAACAGAATAGTGCCAAAGATGTGTTGCGCTTTGAGATAAAAGAAGAGTATATTTTACGCAGTATGGAGCTTGATTCGTGGTTGGTGAGCTTAGTAGTTCAGCATGATCATTTTAAATATTTAAAGACGCAACATTTTTTACCACAATTGTATGGTACGGCAGGGTAAATGAGTATGAATAGCAATAAAAAATTCTTAGTAATAGCGTATAGTCTCTCTTGTGCTTTGATGAGTGTGTCTTCTTTATCTGCTTCTATGCTTGGGTTTCCTTTTAATATGATGGGCGGTGGCTCTGATATCAGTTTTGCATTTCTCAAAAGTTCTGATGCTGCGCGGCAAAAAGAGCATATTAGTCGGCAAGAGCAGCTGGTTAAATTGCAGGCGTATATTCAAGAACACGCTATTAAATCGGCCAGTATTCATACGCAATCGCGTGAAAAAATTGAAGCGCTCAAACAAAAAATGATGCTCTCTGGAGAGCAAGGGGTTATTGATGAGCAAATTCGTGCACTCTTTATTGATCGCGAGCGAACTGCAGTTACTTGTATTGAGATTTCCAATGAGATTTCTAAAATTTTAGAAAATCATGAAGCGCTGTTAAAGAAGTTTATTGCGGTACTGAGTACCGATATGCAGCAGCAAGGCACTGAGCAGAAAATGAGTTGTTCATGGCAGCAGTTTAAAGATGCAAAAAAGCGCCTTGCAGAAGAAGTAGCCAAACTTGACTATGCTAAAGAAAAACGTGGGCTCATTGTGCGGGAGGCGGCTCGGGTGCATGATCAAGCGTTGCTTGGTAATAAGCAATTAGAGCAAGATATTATTGAGCTTGAAGCACGCAGAGATGCAGCAACCAGCAGTAATGAGCGAGAATATTTTCTGACACTTCTTGGCTTGCAGCGGGCGCTGCTTGAAGAAATAACACAGGCGCAAAAATATGAACAAGATTTGCACGCACAACGAGAAGCTCTTCAAAATACTGAATACTCGCTTCAAAAATATATTGTTCACGAGCTGGAACATAAGCTTCCTGATTTACAAGAACGAATGATATTTGAGCAAACAGATATTGCGCTTGCAGAGCAAGAATTACGTGCTCAGAAAAAAGAAACTGCTGACGGCATAGGCTTGCTGGCACGAGATTTTCGCCGTGTACGCAGTGAAAAAGAAGCGTTGATTAAGCGTAAGCAGTCGATTGAGACCTTAAAAGTTAAAAATGAAACATCGACCGCCGAACAAGAAAAAATAGATCAAGAATTAAAATTACTTCATGAGCGTGAATTATTTTTAGGGCATAAGCATCATTTTATTGAAGCAAAAGTTGAGCAAAAAAAGCTTCAGCTTTTTATTGTTACCTTGATGTATGAGCGAGCCAATGATTATACCGGCACGGTGGTTCCCCAAAAAATTAATGGATGGTTTTTAGAGATTAATCAGGTAAGAAAACAAGTTGATTCTCAGCTTGAGCAGCTCCACGATTATATCCAGGATGGGACGCTGAAGGCAGATGAGCATCGAAAATATAGTGAGACGGTGGTGACTAAGTTGCAAGGAAAGCTGAGTCAGTCTGCACAATATGTGTATGAAGCCCTTCTTGATATAACAAGTCAGCTCCGTCAGATTGATCAGGAAATTTTGTCGATTAACTCTCAGCATGTTGAGCTGTATAAAATCATGAAAACCGATATTGATTTTGTTTCCGATGAGCTGGTGCGTGAGCAGCGAGCGATTAATATCTGGCAACGATCACGCCGTGCTGTATCATATATTCAGCTCAAACAAGCCTGGTCTGATATTCGTAGCTTTTCATTTGTTATGTATCAACGAACACTCTATTTGCTCTCTCCTCTGACGCTGATTCGCGAAGGATTTGGCTTTGAGTATTCAAGTTATTTTTTACTGCTCTTTTTTGTACTTCTCTTTTTATTTTTCATTGCTCTTATTCAGCTGGCAATTGCATATTTTAGCCGATACATCGATCGGTTGTTGTATATTTATCAAGGCAAAGTGTGGGCGATTTACCTCACTATTTTTCGTGCGTTTGTCCGATTTATTGAGCAGTATGGAAGAGGGCTTGCCGCATGGCTGTGTATCCGTCTTCATATAGCCTTTGATTGTAAATATTATATTTTTGCCGGACTCAAGCCGGTGTATGGACCTTATTTTGTTGCATTGTTTTATGTGAGTTCGATACCTTATTTTGTGTATCTCTCCTATCATTTGATGCGTGAAGTAAAGACGATTAATCAACGAATGAGCTTTCTCTTTTTTACCGAAGCGCTTCAGGCTAAATTCTTATTACTCCTCTCTTCGGTGTTGTATGTGAGTGCATTATTACTTCCTTTGCGGCGGGTGTTTTTGTGCACGGTTGTGACCGACACATTTGATCGCGCATTGTCTCCGGTGCCTAATGTTATTTATGGTGCGTGGACACTGGCAATTTCGATTGTGTTTTTGTTGTTTTTTAACAAACAAGATGTGCTCCGCTTAATTCCCTCTCATGGGCGTCTTGGTGGATTTATTAGTACTGGAGTTGGCCGCTATTACTACCCGGTATTCTTTTTTATTATGGGTTTTCTGATTCTCATTAATCCGTATGTGGGCTATTCAAACCTTGCGATGTATCTTGCAGCCTGTGTTCCGCTGACAGTTATGGTAATGTATAGTTTATTTGCACTGCATTCATGGATTCGCCGCTATTCAATGGCACTTTTTATTAAAGAAGAAGAAGGGTCTGATGATGAAGGCACCGATCGATTTGAACATGCAAAAATGTATTATGGAGTGTTTATTCTTATTACATTCTTAGCAGCGCTGGTTTGCGCATTTTTTGCGGTTACTAATATTTGGGGTATTCAGTATACCTTGGCTCAATTGTGGAAAGGACTTACGTATGATTGGGTTCTTACCATTGAAGGCACCGGTGTTAATATTGGATTTGGTGGGTTATTAACCATCAGCTTATTTATGGTCTCTGGTTTTGTAATTTCTTCGGTTTTTAGCAAGTTTGTGCTCTCAAAGTTGTTTGATATCTTTCGTGTGGAGGCGGGAGCTCAAAATACTACATCGCGCATTCTTCACTATGCTATTATCTTCTTTTCGGTAATTTTGGGGCTGCATGCTATTAAGCTTGGGCAGCTGGGAAATTGGCTCTTGTTTGGTTTGGCGTTGGGTATTTTCTTGGGCGCTAAAGATCTGGTAGCAGATTTTTTCTCTGGACTCTGGATTTTGATTGAACGTCCTATTGAGCCGGGTAACTATATTGAAACTGGCAATCTGCGAGGGACGGTAAAAAATATTGCACTTCGTGCTACAACTATTCGTACTGCTCAAAATTATTCTGTGATTGTGCCTAATCGTGAGCTGGTATCTAAATCGATTATTAACTGGGGCGGTGGATACTATGCGGTAGGGTTTGAATTTATGGTAACTGTTTCGTATCATGCTGATGCGCAAAAAGTACGAGATCTTATTGCTCAAGTGGTTTCTAATAATCCACAAGTGCTTCGTATTCCTGCTGTGATGGTTCGTCTTGAAGAGTTTGGTAATCATGGTCTTGAGTATAAAGTGCGTGCATTTATTAGTTCACGCCGCGTGCGAGAGCAGTGGGATATTGCGGCAACAATTCGCATTGAGTTACTTAAGATGTTTCAAGAAAATAATATTGGTATTCCGTATCCTCATTTAGTTATCCAGCGCGAGAATGCGTTTGGATTTACTAAGCGCGCGTATGAAGAGATAGTTACTGAAGAAGAGCAATCAAAATAAGAGCAGAAGGAGTGTTGCATGAGTACTCATCATATACAAAAACAGCATGAAACAGCAGGGTTACTCACGTCTCCAGAATATAGCACTACTGTGGTAACGTTAGTTGATTTTATGGGTTCAGACTTATCAGTAGTCAATGCTGCTCGTGTTAGTTTTGCAAAGCAGAGTGTTCTTGCGCCGGGAGAAACAATAGTTTCTGTGCGCGATCAAAAATTGATTGAGTATCTTGCGATGCATAATCATTGGAGTCCATTTGGTCATGCATTTGTTTCATTTCGTATAAAAGCATCTATTATTTGTGCCCGGCAATTAGTTAAAAGCAGTG
>JBAXGS010000022.1:0-7827 GCA_037139275.1 bacterium
TGGCGCCAGCCATGCCCTGCGGGATCAGGCAGGGTTATCGATCTCGATGTGGCTGGGGAGTAAGTGTTAATGCTACTATTCATTGGGTTAAGTATGTTCATATGAAACTCTTAATGAATGAATTAATTGGTCGTGAAATCAGTACCGATCATTTTGTAAAAGTTGGTTTGTTTGAGTATGAGCTGGGTCGCGGTATTGCGTATGGCGGCGCGTATGGAACTCCTAAAAAATATTTGGGTGTCTATAACGGCGGAAATGCATTTGCACCATTTGGTATCTTATTGAACGGTGAAATGATTAAAAATCGCCTTGAATACGAATTTTATTTTGCTCGTATGGAAGAAAAGTCCAGCTCATTTAGAGATGTGAATGCGCGTACTAAAACGCACATTGTGGGCAACAAGCGCAGTGGTGCTGCTGGTGTTGAAATAGCAAGCGATGTGTTTGCTGCAAATATCAAAGGGCATTACGATACACCACGTCTTGGTGACATTAAAACTACCTCGTATGTTATGTATAGCAAAGCATTGGATCAACGCATTGAGATGCCAAACGATTGCGAAAGCCGCTTGGTAACTGTTGGATCTGGCTTTGAGTACGAAAAAGGCAACTTTGAGCTTGGTGGAGAGGTTGCGTTTAATATGGGTGCAGAGTATGTGTACAATATTGATCGCAATGTGATTACATTGAGTGGTCCATACACAGGGCAAGAAGAAAAAGTACAACGTTCATACAGCCATGTTCTCGTTGTTTCTGAAGATGACACTGTGCGTAGCGGCCAGGTTGCACCAGTAGTAAATACTATTAAGAGTGCTGTTGAAGCTTACGATGGCAACGAAAATGGTATTACCTTTCAAGATACGGTGACGTACAACGGCACTGATTATTCATTGAAGAATAAAGATAATCGATTCCGTTCTGCGTACAAAAATACTTACGCTGGCTGGATGGGTGTAATTGATGCGGCGTATAACTGGAAACCTGCAAACATGAAGTTTGCTGTGGCTGCAGGGCATGCGTCTGGTGATGCAAACCCAAATCTTGTTGAAAGCAATAAATCATACAAAGGTTTTGTAGGCTTGAACGAAAACTATGCTGGTAAGCGTGTAAAGAGTTCTCTGGCATTGGGTGCTCGTAAGCTTCAAGCACCGTTGACCGTTGATCCTAATAACAAGCAATGGTTTGATAATGCGTTTACCGATTTAAGCTTCTTGGGTTCTGGTATTACATGGCGTCTTCCAAAACGTGATTTAGAAGTGTGTTCAAACGCATTAGTATTCTTTAAAGACCAACGTTCATTGAGCTACATATATAATGCGGTTTCAAATACTGGCGGCTTTGGATCAACCTTTGCTCGCCGCTATATGGGTCTTGAGTTGAACGTAAGCTTTGAATGGAAATTACTTCCAGGCCTCAGTCTTCTTGGTGATACCGCAGTGTTCTTGCCAGGTACATTCTATAAAGATGTGAAGGGCTTGCCGCTTGATGGTTCTGTGGTAACGTTGCTTGATCAGGCTGATAGCACCGGCTTTACACAAGCTGTTCCTCGTTTGGGCAATGATCCACAAATTATCATGGGTCTTGCACTTCAATATAAGTTCTAATTTTTTAGAGAGATACGAAAAGGCCAGTGTTGAGCAATCAATGGTGGCCTTTTTTTTTACCCCAAAAGCTGCTAGCATGAGGGCGTTTTGGGCATAAGTTTGCTGCTTTTTTCTACAAAGGATATGTATATGAGTCACTTGGCGCGCAGTCATCGTTGTTTAGACCTTTCTATTTCTCGTATTGGTACGGTAGTTACTGTGAATGGATGGGTAAACCGTCGGCGTGATCATGGCGGCGTTATTTTTATAGACTTGCGTGATCGCAGTGGAATTGTGCAGTTGGTTTTCAATCCGGAAAGCACTCCCGCTTCTGTTATGGAATTAGTGCATACCCTGCGTAATGAATTTGTTATTGCGGCAACGGGATCGGTTATTGCACGTGCTCCGGAAGCGGTCAATGATAAGCTTGCAACCGGCAGTATTGAAGTTGCTGTTTCTTCTTTAACCATTTTAAATAGTTCAAAGCCATTACCGTTTCAGCTTGATGAGGCGGAGAATGTGGATGAAGAATTGCGTCTTCGCTACCGGTATTTAGATTTACGCCGTGAGAAAATGCAGCGGTTTATGCGACTGCGTCATGAAGTCGTCTTTGCGCTTCGCGAAGCATTGCATGAGCAAGGGTTTTTTGAAATTGAAACGCCAATGCTTTCTAAGAGTACTCCAGAAGGGGCCCGGGACTTTTTAGTTCCGTCTCGATTGCAACCCGGCCAATTCTATGCGTTGCCACAGTCGCCTCAATTATATAAACAGCTTTTGATGATGGGTGGTATGGAGCGGTATTTCCAGGTCGCCCGGTGTTTTCGCGATGAAGATCTTCGCGCAAACCGGCAACTTGAATTTACCCAAATAGATTTAGAGATGTCATTTGTTGATGAAGCGGCGGTCCAGCATGTGGTGGAAAATATGGTGCGTCATGTGTTTAGTAAAGTCTTTGGTATTATGTTGCCAGAAAAGTTTGAACAGCACACGTTTAAAAAGATGTTTGCATTGTATGGAAGTGATAAGCCTGACCGTCGATTTGCATTGTTGATTCATGAAGTTACTTCATTGTTTGCGCATACTGAGCTTGGGTTTCTTAAGAATACGTTGAAGGCTGGGGGTCGAATTGGTGCGCTATGTGTTAAAGATTATACGTTTAGCCGATCAGAGCTTGAGCGTATTGTTTCTCTTACCATTAAAGACTTTGGCGCTAAAGGGCTGTTGTATGTTCGTTTTGATGCACAAGGGCAGTGTGACTCACCGGTTGCTAAGTTCTTGCCATCTGATTTCTTTACTCAAGCACAAGCAATATTTCCTGATTTGACCGTCAAAGATACACTCTTTTTGGTTGCAGGAAACTACGCTGAGTCATGGACCAGTTTGGGCCGCTTACGGTTGTATTTGGGTAATCAGTTGTCGCTCGTTGCCAAAGATACCCATGATTTGTTTTGGATTACCGATTTTCCATTGTTTGAGTGGTCTGAAGAACAGAACCGTTATTTTGCCACCCATCATTCCTTTACTTCTCCCAACGAAGGATGGGAGCAGCTTCAGCCAGGCGAGATGACTGCCCGTGCGTATGATTTGGTATATAACGGCGAAGAGTTGGGCGGCGGTTCAATACGTATTCATGACAGCGCAGTGCAGTCTAAGGTGTTTGACCTTCTGGGGATTTCTCTTGAAGAAGCGGCGCAAAAATTTGGGTTCTTGCTTGAGGCGCAACAATTGGGATGTCCACCTCACGGAGGGCTTGCTTTGGGGCTTGATCGGTTAATTATGCTTTTGGTTGGTGCTCAGTCTATTCGTGAAGTAATTGCGTTTCCTAAAAATCAAGCAGGGATCTGTCCGTTAATGCAAGCACCATGTGAAGTTGATGCAGCGCAATTGAAAGAGGTCTACATTCAAACTAAGTTACCGGCAAAATTACTTCTTAAAAGTGAATAGTTGAAAACATAAAGACGATAGAATTCGCTGTAATACTAGTTGTTCTGTTTCTCGATTGACTTCTTGGTCGTCGATCTATCATGCTCAGTATGGGATATGCTCATACTGAGTGTAGGGAGTAGTGTTGTAGAGGGAGGGATTATGAAGCATCGAATTCTAAGTATTCTGGCTGTATTAGTGATGTGTGGTCAGGGAGGAGTGGTACCAGCTCCTGTGGTTACACAAGATGAAACTGAGGCGGTATTAATGCGGGTACTTGCTAAGTACTCAACAGTGTTTCGGTTGGTACCGATTCGCATTTCGCAGATGCTGCAGGTTATAACATCGTACCCAGCAACACATGTTCATGCGCGGGCCGATTTGTTGCAGCTTGTTATTCAACGTATGCATGAAAAATATCGCACGCTGCAGCAATTGCAGTCACGGGTTACTGAACTTGCAGAGCAGGCTGATAAAGCCGTACGCTTTGGTGTATATGCTCGCAGTATGAAGCTTCTGGATGCGTTGAAGAAGAATCAAATTACTTTGATTTCAACTTTGAGTGTGCTGGATGCAGAATGTGTTCGCACATGGAGATCGGCAAATCTGGTAAAGCGTGATAATAAAGCGTTTTCAGACCGTGCATATGTGGCTGCAAAAGAAGCACTCAAACCAAATCAAATGGATACGCTTATTGGAATGCTGGCATCAGGAGAATCTGGTCTGGGTGAAACCAGTGAGGGTGGATCGGTGAAACAAGAAATTCGTAAACTTCGTGATGAGGTTGTTCAATTGAGCGCGCAGCTTCAGGCGAAATCTCTGATTGAAGGGGCAGGTCAGGTTTCTGAAAAACCATTTGAAGACCGTGTACGTGATTTAGCAGACGAGCAGTTGCATACGGTGCGTGATGCGCAAGCTGCTTTGGCAGGTGTAGAAATTACAGAGCCTGTTGTAGATTGGAAAAAGTATTCTTTGCGGTATCTTCAAACAGTGCCAGGGGCGCTGGCAGATGCTGCAGCAACATTAAGGGATCGGGCGCGTGTTTTTCATGATATGTTATATCAAAAAACGAGTGCCGCGTGCGGAGCTCTTACTTCAGGTGAGTGGTATAGTGCTTCAAAAGATGCGGTTGTCGCTGTATGGGATGCGGTATATGCATTAGTACATCGTATTTTTCAAGATGCGGGTAAAGCGGCCGATCATGTTGCCGTGCGGGCTACCGAAGCAACTGAGTCTATGCCTCAGACCGCAGGGGTAGTGACTACAGCGCTGTATGCAGTAGTGTCATGGATTGTTGAATCATGGATTTCTTTGGGGCATCGCGCGTATGCGCTCATACATCCTCTCATGGAGCGAGGTACAACGTACATAGTTGCGGTTGTATGTACGCTTTCTGAATATATGCATAACGCGTATGAAGCGACCAGAACTGCTGTTGCAGGGAGTGATGACGCAATGAGAGACGTGGCATGTGCGGTATGTGTGCGTTCATCGGCGGCATATAAAGCGTTTGTAGTAGCCGCTTCTGATTTTGGCGTGACGTTGTATCAAAAAGCACGTGCGTTGTGGGCTGGTGTGTACGCACCTCAAGAAGGAGTAGTCTCTGGCGAGGGGGAAAAAGATTCTGATGTAAAACTATCTCTGCAAGATAAGCCGACCGATGTGGAATCAAAACAGGGTGGAGTGGCTGCTCAGATTTCAGAGTATGGCCGTGTATGGATACAGAAGGCCCGTGAATATGGTGTTGCTGGTGCTGTGCAGGTACAGACTGCGTATGCAAAAATGGTACAAGCGATGCGCACATTGTATACTAAAGCATATGCTTCGTTTGTTGCAGTAATGCCGCATGAAGCAGCAGCTCTATAAGTATAACGTTTGAAAGAAGAATATGGATCGACTGTATGCGCCATGGCGCTCTTCGTATATTACCGAAGAAAAAACTACTGAGTGCCCTTTTTGTGTTGCGGTAGCAAGCGTGCAGGATGAATCTCATTTTGTGCTCTCTCGTACTCAAGATGTTTTGGTTCTTTTGAATAAGTATCCATATAATGCAGGGCATCTTTTGGTTGTTCCCACAGTTCATTGTGGAGCACTTGATGGACTCACGCCCGCGATCAGATCTGCAATGATGGAGGCAGCGACTGAGTGGAGTGGTATGTTGCAGCAGGCATTATCATGTCATGGTTTTAATATTGGATTTAATCTGGGTACGGTCAGTGGGGGAAGTATTCCCGATCATATTCATTTGCATGTATTGCCACGCTGGAGCGGTGACACTAATTTTTTAGCAACGCTCGGTGATACGAAGTTGGTTTCATTTAACCTTCAGGATGTGTACTCCCGGCTGCGGCGCCGTAGTCATCAAGACTGAAGAGCTTTTCTAGGCTGTTTTTTCGTGAACAACTGCTTCCATATGTTGCTGACGATGCTGTTGACCCTGGTGATGAGTGTGCTGCAGGTGCTGCGTCAGAGTCTGATAGAAAACTACTTGTTGGCGATGCAACGATATCTGTGTGTTTTGGGTCGTGCAGGATTGCAAGAAGTGGTGTGATATCGATGAGCTCACATGAGCCCATGAGATGAGGAATAAGTGCGTTATAAAAATCTTCGATATGCATTCCCAGCTCAAAAGCTTCTGGTGTAAAACTGGGTGTGTTCCTCAAAATAATGCGGTATACCGCTGAGACTTTTCTGATGAAGCCAGGCAGATAGTCGGAATTGAGTTCAGCACCTATTGGCTCATCTTCTAGTACCCGAGTATAGGTTTCTAAGATGGTTTTTGTCTCTTGAATAAGGCTATCCATATCTGGTATCTCTTTTACAATGGCACGTGCCCATTCGATGGTTTTATATTGTCTAATGCGGGCTTCATGCATGATATAGATAAAACCATTTTGAATGAGTGTAAGCATGAGAAGCCGGGGCTGTAATTTTTCTGCATGAGTAAATTGTCTGAGCTGCTGGGCAAATACATGAAGAGAGTAGGTGGCAAGAGCGGTTGCAGGGTTTGTTTTTGGGCTTTGAATGAGTGTGTGTAAGTGGTAATACCAGCTTGCAACATATTCTGCAATTGCTTCAATACAGGCAACGGGTGTGAGGGAGGGGGCTAGTACATCAAGCGGTATATCATTGAAAAACATTCGTCCCATTCGGTTCTCAAATGAGCCGGCAGTTATATCTATAAAGTGTTGCAGTTTTGTGCCTAATCTTTTTTCAGCGTGATGGTCGCATTTAAAAGAAAGAGGAGTGGTTGTAAGAATTCTCTTTGCTTCTTTTGCAACATCTATTCTTCCAATATCTGCTCCAGAAAGGCTTAGGCACGTGCTTGTGATGATGATACCAAGGAGGCGATACATACAGCTTATAACCTTTGTATAAAGATAAAGGGCTAGTTTAGAGTATTGTTTTTGTTTTGTTCAAGATATTTTCATTACGATCGCTTTGAGCTTTCGCGAGCCATGCAGTATGATCGAGAATAGATATTCCATAAAAATGTTCTGCTGCTGTACCGCGCGCATTACTTCAAATGACTTTCTAGCTCGTTATATTCAGCCATAAAACAGCAGTAAATCCTGAGCCCTTTTTTGTTTTCACGCTTCAAAATTTGACTTTTATTAAGATCGGCATAGACTTTCACCTGCATACGCGATGTTATGCGTATGCGTTGTTGATAGTAATAAAGGTTTGGGGGGAACCAGAGTTTCATTATTAAAAAAGGGTACCGCATGCTGCAAGACACACAAGAACTTCTTCACAATATTGAAATGGAGTTGCTGTTTGACTCTCATGGCGTTGATACAGAAGCGAACGCAAAGTACGCTGAAGAAGTAAAAAAACTGCTTGATTCAATTAAATCGGTCCATTGTATTTTTATTCATTCTAAAGAACATTCTCAGTGGGCAAAAGGTGCCGCATTCCAGTGGAATGATACGCTGACCGCTCTTGCTCCCGATGTTACTATTTCAAGTTCTGATGTGCTTGTTACCGGCACTGATGAAGAGATTCTTAAGACCCTGACCGATTTTCATGATTTTTATCAATCAGAAGAAGCAGATCGCACATTTATTGTGACGCCTGGTTGGTGGGAAAGCAAAGCAGTGCTCAGAGCAAACAAGTATGGTGTGCTTCCGTATAAACAATTATTTTGTCTTTCAGGAGTTCCTAGTCCGCTTCTTTCAGCGGTCATTGGCCAGCCGCAAGAAGAGTATTTGCTTGGCGGTGTGTATAACATGCTTATGCCATCAGAGCATTACATCAATTCTATTATGGGTGTTCGGCCGGATACAAAAAAGGTCTGTATACTCTACGACCCTGAAACAGC